>JBIIXM010000203.1:0-3732 GCA_044338435.1 Flavobacterium sp.
AATCCCATTCATAGGCGAACCATGACCAATAAACAATACCGGCATCTTACCATCCGTCTCTTTCAAGTCCTTAGACCAATTGTATAAAGGATTTAAAGCCATCATTGTTGTTCCTCCTATTGCTAATTTGATGAAATCACTTCTATTCATCATGCTGATATTTGTATATACAAATGTATAATAATTATCCAAGCAACAACCGATTTACAAAAAAATTAACAGTCATCAAAAAAGTATATATTTGATTTTAAATAGGTAAACTATGCAACATTTTACAAGACGGGAAAAAATCAAACACCTGCTGGGATTTCCCGTAATTATTGCTTCTCTGGGATATTTTGTAGATATCTATGACTTATTATTATTTGGCATTGTTCGTATTCCCAGTTTGAAAGATATGGGATTAGAAGCTGATACCGTTGGGACAATGATATTAAATTACCAAATGGTCGGCTTAGTTTTAGGCGGTATCATTTGGGGCGTTTTTGGCGATAAAAAAGGACGCCTTTCCGTGCTCTTTGGGTCTATTATTGTTTATTCTTTGGCCAATATTGCCTGCGGCTTTTTACCTCAAATGGATTTTGCGGATAAAGGAATGATTTATGCTTGGCTGCGTTTTATAGCCGGCGTAGGACTCGCAGGCGAATTAGGCGCCGGTATCACTTTAGTTTCCGAAACTCTCCCTAAAGAACTCCGTGCTATAGGCACTTCCATTATTGCCGGATTTGGTGTATTGGGCGCTGTAGTGGCACAATTCACCGTTGAATTGGCTGGCAGTTGGACCACCGCTTACTTCATTGGCGGCGGTTTGGGTTTGCTGTTGCTAGTACTTCGTATTAGTGTGGCTGAAAGCGGTATGTATCAAGCTGTAAAAGAAAATCATACGGTTAGAAAAGGTAATTTTTTCGCTTTTTTTACCAATAAAAAACTATTTATCAAATACCTAAAGTGTATTCTTATTGGTGTTCCGATTTGGTATTGCATCGGTATTTTAGTCTTTATGGCCAACCAGTTTGCACCCGAGCTAGGCATTAAAAGTATAGATCCCGGAAAAGCTATTATGTGGGCTTATATTACGACTTCGGTTGGCGATTTCTCCAGCGGATTCATTTCTCATGCTTTGCATTCCAGAAAGAAAACCATTTTGTACATGCTGTTATTTACGCTAATCGGAGTGTTTTTACTTCTTTTCGGCGGTACTAAAACCGAAAATATGTATTATTTCTATTGCGGTTGGATTGGATTGGGTTGTGGTTTTTGGGCGATGTTTGTCACCGTAGCTGCAGAGCAATTCGGCACCAATTTAAGAAGTACAGCAACCACCAGTATACCGAATATGGTGCGCGGTACCGTTCCGATTATGCTATTGGGCTATGATTATCTGAAACAATACAACTCCATTATTCTATCGGCGGCAATTGTAGGATTGATAGCCTTCGGTTTAGGAATTTATGCGATTTTAACCATCAGTGAAACCCATAACAAACACATGGACTTTGTTGAGTAAAAATCCGCTTTTTAACAACAATTTCTGAATTTAAAAACCATTATTCTTCAATCATCCTTTGTATCTTTGCAAGGCAAAAAAAGCGACTATGGAATCAGTAATCGAAAGCAACCAACCGATTGGCAAGCCAAAATGGCTTAAAGTCAAATTACCTATAGGCCAAAAATACACCGAACTTCGTGGTTTGGTAGACAAATACAAGCTCAACACCATCTGTACTTCGGGCAGTTGTCCGAATATGGGCGAATGCTGGGGAGAAGGCACCGCTACTTTCATGATTTTAGGGAACATTTGCACCCGCTCTTGTGGTTTCTGCGGGGTAAAAACAGGTCGCCCGGAAACCGTGGATTGGGATGAACCCGAAAAAGTAGCGCGTTCCATCAAAATCATGAAAATCAAACATGCCGTAATTACCAGTGTAGATCGCGACGATTTGAAAGATATGGGTTCCATCATTTGGTTTGAAACGGTTCAAGCCATTCGCCGTATGAATCCGCAAACGACTTTAGAAACACTTATCCCCGATTTCCAAGGCAACGAACGCCTACTCGACCGCATTGTAGAAGCCAATCCGGAAGTAGTATCGCATAACATGGAAACCGTGCGAAGATTGACTCGCGAGGTAAGAATCCAGGCCAAATACGACAGAAGTCTGGCCGTTTTGAAATACTTAAAAGAAAAAGGCATCCGAAGAACCAAATCCGGTATCATGTTAGGTTTAGGGGAAACCGAAGAGGAAGTAATTCAAACCATGCAAGACTTGCGAGATAACAACGTTGACATAGTAACTATAGGTCAGTATTTACAACCAAGTAAAAAACACTTACCGGTAAAAGAATTCATCACACCGGAACAATTCGAGAAATACGAAAAAATCGGAAAAGCTATGGGCTTCCGTCACGTAGAAAGCGGCGCTTTAGTTCGTTCTTCTTACCACGCGGAAAAACATATTTTGTAAAAGAAAAAAATGTTTAAAAGGTTAAGGGTTTAAAAGGTTTAGAATTATTGTTTAACCATTAAACCATTTAAAACAATATTAAACAACTTTAAACCATCTCCAACTTGAACCAAAAAACACAAATCGCCATCAACGGTTTTGGGAGAATCGGCCGAAATGTATTCCGATTACTCCTGAATCATCCTACTATCGAAGTGGTTGCCATTAACGATATTGCCGACAACAGAACGATGGCGCATTTGATTAAATACGATAGCATTCACGGGGTTTTGCCTTGCGAAGTATCGCATGATGAGCACTCTATTGTGGTGGACGGCAAACATTACACCTTCTTCCACGAAAAAGACATTGCTAATTTGCAATGGAATAATGTCGATTTCGTCATAGAATCAACCGGAAAATTCAAAACTTTCGACGAAATCAGTAAACATCTCAAGGCCGGAGCCAAAAAAGTAATACTCTCCGCACCCAGCGAAGTTCCTGAAATTAAAACGGTAGTTCTAGGCGTAAACGAAAACATTTTGGATGGTTCTGAAGTCATCGTTTCCAACGCCAGTTGTACTACTAATAATGCGGCGCCAATGATTAAAGTGATCAACGAATTGTGCGGTATAGAACAAGCTTACATCACTACAGTTCACTCCTACACCACCGATCAAAGTTTACACGATCAGCCTCACAAAGATTTAAGACGTGCTCGTGGTGCGAGTCAATCTATTGTACCAACCACAACCGGAGCCGCCAAAGCACTGACCAAAATTTTTCCTGAAATGGACGGCAAAATCGGCGGTAGCGGTATTCGTGTTCCTGTACCCGATGGTTCCCTGACGGACATCACTTGTTACGTAAAAAAAGAAGTGACCATAGAAGAAATCAACGCTGCTTTCAAAAAAGCTGCTGAAACGCACTTAAAAGGCATATTAGCATACACTGAAGATCCAATAGTTTCGGTAGATATTTTGGGCAATCCTAACTCTTGCCTATTCGATGCCCAACTCACTTCTGTCATTGACAAAATGGTTAAAGTTGTTGGTTGGTACGACAACGAAATTGGCTATTCCTCACGAATAATCGACCTAATTAGGCTGCTAAAAAAATAATTTCTCTATATTTATAGCCCTAACGATTTGTAAACTATCCGATTATGAAGTGGTATTGGCTATGCTTATGGTTGCCAACGATGTGTTTTGCACAAAAGAAATCTGTCGCTACAATTGACAGCACTAAATACTACATCGATTTGGCTGTATTCAACAGAAAAACCGAC
>JBIIXM010000204.1:0-3728 GCA_044338435.1 Flavobacterium sp.
AAGGAATATTTTAAACTAACAATCTTAACAATTTACAAATTATGTCAGATGATAAAAAAGTGATTTTCTCTATGCAACGTGTGAGCAAATCCTATCAGGGCAGCGACAAGCAAGTGCTTAAAAATATTTATTTGAGTTTCTTTTACGGCGCTAAAATCGGAATCTTGGGTTTAAACGGCTCCGGAAAATCGTCTTTATTGCGCATCATTGCTGGTGTTGACAAAAACTACCAGGGAGATGTCGTTTTCCAACCGGGTTACACTGTTGGTTACTTAGAACAAGAGCCGCAGTTGGATGAAAGCAAAACAGTAATCGAAGTGGTTCGCGAAGGCGTAGCCGAGACTATGGCGATTTTGGATGAGTTCAATAAAATTAACGATATGTTCGGGTTGCCTGAAGTGTATGAGGACGCCGATAAGATGCAGAAACTTATGGACAGACAAGCCGAATTACAAGACAAAATAGACGCGGCCGGTGCCTGGGAAATTGATAACAAATTAGAAGTGGCTATGGATGCGCTTCGCACGCCGGAAGGCGACATGCCAATCAGTGTGTTGTCCGGTGGTGAAAAAAGAAGGGTTGCCTTATGTCGTTTGTTATTGCAACAACCGGATGTGTTGTTGTTGGATGAGCCAACCAACCACTTGGATGCGGAAAGCGTACTGTGGTTAGAGCAACATTTAGCACAATATTCAGGAACAGTAATCGCTGTTACGCACGACCGTTATTTCTTAGACAATGTAGCCGGATGGATTTTGGAATTGGACAGGGGTGAAGGTATTCCTTGGAAAGGCAATTATTCTTCTTGGTTAGACCAAAAATCAAAACGTTTAGAGCAAGAAGAAAAAGTAGCTTCCAAAAGAAGAAAAACATTAGAACGCGAATTAGATTGGGTTCGCCAAGGTGCTAAAGGAAGACAAACCAAGCAAAAGGCGCGTTTGCAGAATTACGACAAACTCTTAAACGAAGACCAAAAAGAACTCGACGAGAAATTGGAAATCTATATTCCAAACGGACCGAGATTAGGAACTAATGTAATCGAAGCCAAAGGTGTAGCCAAAGCGTTTGGTGATAAATTGTTGTATGACAACTTAAACTTTACGTTACCACAAGCGGGAATTGTTGGAATTATAGGACCAAATGGTGCGGGAAAATCCACTATCTTCAGAATGATTATGGGAGAAGAAAAACCGGATGCCGGTGAGTTTACGATAGGTGATACTGTAAAGATTGCCTATGTAGACCAATCGCATTCTAACATCGATCCGAATAAATCCATTTGGGAAAATTTCTGCGACGGACAAGAATTGATTATGATGGGCGGAAGACAAGTAAATTCCAGAGCCTATTTATCGCGTTTCAACTTTGGCGGTAGTGACCAAAATAAAAAAGTGTCAGCACTTTCCGGTGGTGAGCGTAATCGCTTGCATTTGGCCATGACCTTGAAAGAAGAAGGCAACGTATTGTTATTGGATGAGCCTACCAATGACTTAGATGTGAATACCTTGCGAGCCTTGGAAGAAGGTTTGGAAAACTTCGCAGGATGTGCTGTAGTAATCAGTCACGACCGTTGGTTCTTGGACAGAATCTGTACGCATATCTTGGCTTTCGAAGGCAACTCGGAAGTATACTATTTTGAAGGTGGTTTCTCTGAATACGAAGAGAACAAGAAAAAACGTTTGGGTGCAGATGCAACGCCTAAGCGTATTAAATATAGAAAGTTGATTAGAAATTAACAATAAACTTATAAAATCCTGATTCATCAGGATTTTTTTTTGAAAAAAACTTTATATTTGACTGTCTTAACTAACCTCATGAATAAGAACAAACTAATCAGTTTGCTCGTTTTGCTTTTCTTTTCTATCAGTGCCATTCATGCGCAAGATACCGCAAAAGAAAAAGCAGCGATAAAAAAACTACTGGATTTGGCTGCCGTTGATTTTGGCGAATCCAAATACGATAGTGCCTTGGAACATTCCAAAAAGGCATTGGTTCGTTCTTTTACCATTGATGATCATTTGCTCATAGCGCAATCTTACAATACCATCGGAGCTATTTTTAATGAATGCTCAGAATCCGGCAAAGCCATAGAGTTTTATAATAAAGCATTAGCCTACAACGAGAAAGTGGGCAATGATAAAATGTACAATTGGATTTACAGCAATTTGGGTAGTGTATATTATTTCAATGAAATTGATATACCTAAAGGAATTGAATATTATAAAAAGGCATTGCCTTATGCTATCAAAAACAAAGATACAGCTCAAATTCATTACACTAAACTTAATTTAGCGAGTGCCTATTTTGCTCTCGAACAATATGATTTGGGTAACCAGCAAATCAACGAAATTAAAAATCAAATCATTGCTAAAGATGATGAAGAATCCAAAATGTCTTTGTATCATCTGTTAGGGATTTACGCCAGTAATAATAATGAAAAAGAAAAAGGAGAAGCCTATTTCAAAGCGGCTGAAAAAATAGCAAAAGAAAATGGTTTTGATTCTTTTTTACCTAACATTTATCAGAATTTTGTAGAGCATTATACTTTACATAATGAAATGGCAAAAGCTAACTTGTTCCAACAAAAAAATGACTCGCTCAACAAAGTACTGTACTCCTCAGAAAAAATTAATAATTTGAAGAAAGCGGCTAATCAGTTAGAGCTTCAGGAGTATAAAATTCAGCTGGAAAAAATTGAAAATCAAAATGAGAAGAATCAAAAAAGTCTAAATGAGTCTAAGCTGATTGTTATTCTTTTTATCGTAATCCTAATCATATTGCTACTATTATTGCTCACACTTTATAAAAATGTAAAGCTGAGAGAACAAGCCAACCAAGAACTTACCGTAGCCAATGAAGCTTTAAAAGAAGCCAAAGAAAAAGCGGAAGAAGCGTCTCGATTAAAATCACAATTCGTTTCAACCATCACTCACGAGTTGCGAACGCCTTTGTACGGTGTTATCGGTATTACCAATATCATTACAGACGAACACCGTGAATTGTCCAATAGTCCGCATTTAAAATCACTTAAATTTTCCGCTAAATATTTATTGTCATTGGTGAATGATATTCTCCAAATCAATAAAATTGAAGAGAAGCGCGTGGTATTGGAGAATTTGATTTTTAATCTTACCGACGAAATTACCACCATTCAAAACTCAGTCGAATACATAGCCGAAAGAAACAATGATAAATTAATTGTTGAGATCGATACTGCCATACCGGAGTTTTTGATTGGCGATAAATTGCGTCTTTCTCAAATTATTATGAACTTGGTGAGCAATGCTTTAAAATTTACTAAAAACGGTGAAGTAGCGTTGACGGCCGATTTGAAAGAAGTAATAGATAAAACATACTATATACAATTTAAAGTCAGCGATACCGGTATCGGAATTGCCAAAGAAGACCAAGCCAAAATCTTTGAGAAGTTTGTGCAAATCGAAAGAAAAGAGGAAGATTACCAAGGGACAGGTTTAGGACTGTCAATAGTGTCTCGCTTGGTAGAATTGTTCAAGAGTGAAATCCATTTGGAAAGTGAGGAGAATGTAGGTACAACGTTTACTTTTACGATTGGTTTTGAATACGATGAAGATAAATCCAGAGAAATTATCAATAATATTGAAGTTGATTTATCCGATGGTCATTTGTACAACATTTTGGTGGTGGAAGACAATAAAATCAACCAAATGGTCACCAAAAAAATTATCCAAAGCAGTAATATGAGCTGT
>JBIIXM010000206.1:0-3727 GCA_044338435.1 Flavobacterium sp.
TAAGCTTCTTCGGCGGTTGGCGTCGGACCGTTATTTTCGGCCGAACCCAGCACCACTGCCCTAAGTCGGGAAGTTTCATTTTTTACATTTAAGGCTAACATAAATTAGTTTTGGTAATGGACAAATATAACAAAGCTTCTCGGTTAGGAGAAGCTTTGTTTAAAAGTATTTGGACAATTTACTAATTCTTGATGAGTTTCTCGGTGTGGATTCTACCGTCTTCAGAGGTAATGTTGATAATATACACACCATTGGCATAACCACTGATATCCAAACGGGTTTTGTCGGTGAGTTCGATAGGACGATCTAAGACTACTTTACCATCTATGGAAGTGATGTTGACTTTATTAAATTGAGCGTCTTTCATCACAATTTCGATGGTGCTGCTGGACGGATTCGGAACGATGGCAAAACCATAGGCCAATTTGACTAAATTCACATTAGTATCATAAGCCGAAACTATGGTTTTAGCTTCTTTTACCTCAGCCTGTTTGTACACAAAATTATCGGTACAACCTTCAGGATAAGCTGCGAATTGCGAACCCGAAACCGCTTCAAAACCCGGATTGAGTTCTACATAGTTAGTGGCATGATACACTACACCGTTACCGGTAACATTATCCCCAACCGAAACGATATTGGCAGCTTTAATCCAATCAGAACGCTCTCTTTCTTTCACCGCCGTAGCGGCTAAATTATTGTGGTCATCGGCAGGCGAAACTAAGGTTAATATGGGCTGGCAACAGTTGTTGAATGTTACATCGGGACCAACATTAGCGGAACTGTCTGAGATATCATATACAAAAGTTCCGGCCGGACAAACTACGTTAAAAGTGGCATTCACTTCAAACTCAAAATCACCGCTAGGCGCTACCCCAAACTGACTTGGCGGTATGGTAAAACAAAACGTGCTTGACGTAAGTTGCGATGGAGCAGCAATAGTTGATACTACTACGCCGTTTTGCATTATGTTAAGCGACATAGTGTTTAAAGTTGCATTAACCGGTGGTTGGTAAGTTCCGCAAACTTCAATTGGTGTAGTACCGCTCATATCCGGACAGTTGATTTCTGTTGGATTGGTATTTAAGGCTCCCAATTGCGGCACAGCACAAGTCAGACCACAAATATTATCAATATAAACCGTTCCGAAATGCGCAGAAGGTTGACAGTCGCTGATGGTGAATTCTATTCTTCCGGGTTGGTTTAGAATTTCGCCTACATTCAATCGAGCACAAATCCAACCGGTATATAAAACGCGACGGTTACTGTTTACGATTAATCGGTTAAACAAACAGTTGTCGGGATTAGCAATGATACAAATCTCATCCACTATGTTGTTGTTTTGGTCGTAAACTCTGACTCTGAAAAACGGCTGAATAGGTTGACCGTGAGCCGGTTTGTTGTCCATTATCAACGAAAAATTGAAATCGATTGTCGGTTGGTCTATAGAAGTAAATGTACGCGACATGGTGGTGATATCCGAAGAACCAAATCCGCCCGCATTATTTAACTTAATACATTTGGAAACACCATTTCCGTTTAAGGTTGGCACATTAACCCCTAATCCGGCCAAAGTTGGATCAAACATTTGGTAACCCGGACTTCCGCTGTCGATTAAAGTAATCGTGGAGCCGAAGTTATTGGTAGTTGGTGTAACCATATTGGAAGCCGTTGGTGTGGTTGGTGTGGCACAAGATAAAAAGAAATCTTCTCCGGATGCGGGTTGCGGGTAGGCATCAGACCAAAAAGTATAACCGGCTGTGTTGTTTTCGAAGTCGCCGTTCACACAAGTTTGCATGATGGTTGGCGAGGGTTGCTTGGCGATGTACAATTCTTTTTTATCCGGATTTTGAACAAAAAACAACTTTCTCAATTCGTAAATTTTGGCATTGGCAATAGCCCTTTGCAATTCTTCGTCTGAGAATTCCTCTTCTTCACGCAAGTGCTGAATCACTTCGTTAGTAGTTTCTTTAGACAAACGATAGTTTTTAAAGTTGTCGTTGATGAAACTCACGATTTCTTTTTCGATTTGATTCGATTCTTCGATTCTTCGATTTTCATCAGCCAGATACTGATCGAGCTGGGCAGAAACCTTCCCCGAACACAGCAGCAAGAGACTGATAAACGCTATTTTACAGATCTTAACCATAACTATTTCGTTTTATCAATCAAGGCTTGAATTTGCAATTTCAAAGCTTCTAATTCTTTCGAGTTTTTTTCTAAGGCTTTGGCTTGCTCGCCTATTTTTTTATCTTGGTCGATGATGTACAAAGTAAGTTCTTCAATTTTCTCCATTTGTTTGGATTGCATTTGCGCTACATCTATTCCGTCTTTGGCTAATTGCTCCGCAGAGTCAATTCCCGGCAAATGTTTGTTGGTTTTCACAAAGGCTTCCACTTCGTTTAACGGCATAAGCTTATAGTCGTTGGCAAACACATAATCCGCCCAATTGGCTGAGCTTCTTAAAGCCACTTTTACTTTTTCGGTTAAAATACCACCTTCAACAAACAATCGGTAATTTCCTGTAGCATTCGGATAAACCGCAGTTGACCCTAAATACATTTTACCGTTTGAAGTACTATTCGCAGTGCTGAACCAGATATTGCTGTTGTTCATGTCCACTACTCTGTTTCCGCTTACGGTTGTCGCTTGATTGATGATTCCGTTGTTAGCGTAAAGACTGGTATCATTGGCACTTACAGTAAAAGGATTGGCTGTAGTTCCGGTTCCGGTAACCGTTACATTTGTTCCGGCTACTACACTAGTGGTTGGCAAGTTGAAAGAGCCTCCGCCGTTAGACAACGTGATGGTACTTCCTGATTGTGATAAAGTTTGTGGAGTATGCGGTGGTAAAGTAACACTGTTTCCATTAGAGATTGACAATACATTTCCTGTCAAGGTTAATGATTGTGCATCGGTATCAGTCAAGCTAGGCAATGTGAAAGAACCGCCACCGTTAGAAAGTGTCACTACATTTCCGGATTGTGATAAGGTTTGCGGCGATTGAGCCGGTAAAGTCACACTGTTTCCGTTGGAGATTGACAATACATTTCCGCTTAAGGCCAATGATTGCGCGTCGGTATCCGTATCGGTGAAAGTTGGCAAAGTAACACTATTCCCGTTTGAAATAGACAAAACGTTACCGCTTAAAGCTAATGACTGTGCATCAGTATCTGTATCGGTAAAGGTAGGCAAGGTGAATGAACCGCCGCCGTTAGAAAGGGTAATTACATTTCCTGATTGTGATAAAGTTTGAGTAACACGTGGCGGTAAATTTACCGGAGCACTGGTTACTCCGTTTACCGTTGTAATCAACTGGTTGCTTGTATTAATAGTGTTAGAAATTGAATTAACGATAGGCGCTGAAGCCAGAATATTATTAACATTAGTGGTCATAATATTAGCGCTGGAAGACATTACATTGCTTCCTGTAGCACCTGGTAAGTTTTGTAAAACCACATCTCCATTTTCGTTTACTGTTAAAAACTTGTTAGTTACTAAAGAAGATGTAGGATTGAAGTTGCTGGTTAAATTGGTGAAACGCAACCCAGAGAATCCGTTTCTGCCGTGTTTGATTTCGACTTTATTGCCCGGAGCCGAAGTTCCGATTCCGACACTGCCTTCAACCAACATTCCGTTTAAAGGCGCTATGATTGCATTGGTATCCATGGTATTAGATCTTGGCACAAAACTTCTACCGATGACTACACCTCCATTTACATCTAAT
>JBIIXM010000205.1:0-3727 GCA_044338435.1 Flavobacterium sp.
CAAAATGACTGTAATTCGGACCAATCACTATGGGTACACCAAAAGTAGCAGGTTCCAGTATATTGTGTACGCCCGGATGGCCAAATCCGCCGCCAACATAAGCAATGTCTGCATAACTGTAAATCTTCGTCAAAATGCCGATAGTATCAATGATGAAAACTTGGTAATCCGATAACTTTTTGCCGTCTTTTTCAGAAAACAATACCGTTGGTTTCGTAAGTTGCTCTTGTAAGTTGGCAATTTGCTCTGCTTTGATGTTGTGTGGTGCTATAATAAATTTCACCTCGTTCGAACACTGATTGATAAAAGTGACCAATAAATTTTCATCTTTTGGCCATGAACTTCCGACGACAATAGTTGTAGTCTCGTTTTTAAATTCTTCGATATAATCCAAGCGGTTGTTACGCTCCAATATCGAAACTACACGATCAAATCGGGTATCTCCCGAAATCTTTACATTTTGATGGCCGATACTTTGCAACAGTTTCTTAGAGCTTTCATTTTGTACAAAAAAGAAATCAAAAGTATTTAAAGCATTCCGGTAGAAGCCACCGTACCATTTAAAGAAAGCTTGCTTTTCTCTGAAAATCCCCGAAATCAAATAGGTTTTAATGCCAGCTTGTTTCAAGACTTTGAGGTAATTTGGCCAATATTCGTATTTGATAAAAAACACCAACTCGGGGTGTGTCAATGCTATAAATTTTTTGGCGTTAAATGCAGTGTCCAAAGGCAAATAAACAGTAACATCGGCAACGGTATTGTTTTTTCTGACTTCATAACCCGAAGGCGAGAAAAACGTCAATACGATTTTGTAGTTTGGATATTTTGCTTTGATTTGCTCCATCACCGGTAAACCCTGCTCGTATTCGCCTAAAGAAGCCGCATGAAACCAAATCGTTTTATCTTCCACTTCGATTTTTTCGGTGAGAGTATTGAAAATGTTTTTTCGACCCTCTACAAACAACTTCATTTTCGGACTAAAAAAGGCCAAAATCTTCACGGTAGCAGCAGCCAACAGTACGATAAAATTGTACAATAAAAACATCCCGAAAAATTTGATGCGCTAAAATACGTTTCTTTTGCCGAATAGGAAATTCTACTTCAGAATTTCTTACTTTTGCTACTCATAATTTTTTACAAGATGAGAAAAATTCAAATGGTTGACTTGAAAAGTCAATACGATAAAATAAAAGATACTGTTAATGCTTCTATCCAGGAAGTTTTAGATACCACTACTTACATCAACGGACCTTTGGTTCACGAATTTCAAAAGGATTTAGAAGCCTATTTGGACGTGAAACACGTGATTCCTTGTGCCAATGGAACTGACGCCTTGCAAATCGCCATGATGGGATTGGATTTAAAACCGGGCGATGAAGTAATCACTGCCGATTTTACGTTTGCCGCTACTGTTGAAGTGATTGCCTTGTTACAACTAACACCGGTTTTGGTAGATGTGGACATCGTAAACATGAACATTTCTATCGAAGCGATTAAAAAAGCCATCACGCCAAAAACCAAAGCGATAGTGCCGGTGCATTTGTTTGGTCGCGCAGCTAACATGGAGGCGATTATGGCCATTGCTAAAGAACACAATTTGTACGTTATAGAAGATAATGCTCAAGCCATTGGCGCCAATTGTAAATTTTCAGACGGTACCAAAAAGAAAGCCGGAACAATCGGGCATGTAGCTTCTACTTCTTTCTTTCCTTCAAAAAATTTAGGATGTTACGGCGATGGCGGTGCTATTTTCACCAATGATGATGATTTAGCACATAAAATCAGAGGGATTGTAAATCACGGTATGTATGTGCGTTACCATCATGATGTGGTGGGTGTGAATTCGCGTTTAGACAGTATTCAAGCCGGGGTTTTAAAAGCCAAATTGCCTTTCTTAGACGAGTACGGCAAAGCCCGTCAAAATGCGGCCCGAAAATATTCAGCTGCTTTTGAAGGACACAAAAATATCATTGCGCCAAGTATTTGTGATATCTGTGATTGCCATGTTTTCCATCAATATACTTTAAGAATCATAGATGGTGACCGCAATGGTTTAATGGAACATTTATTGGCCAAAGGTATTCCGTGTGCTATTTATTATCCGATTCCGCTACACAGTCAGAAAGCTTATACTGACACACGCTACAAAGAAGAAGATTTTCCGATAACGAATCAGTTGGTGAAAGAAGTCATTTCTTTGCCGATGCATACCGAGCTTGATGACGAGCAAATCAAATTCATCACAGACAGTGTTTTAGAATTCTTCAATTAATTATGAAAAAAGTCTTAGTAACAGGAGGTTTAGGTTTTATTGGTTCTCACACCGTAGTAGAGTTACACAATGCCGGTTTTGAAGCGGTAATTATTGATAATTTATCCAATTCTTCTATTTCGGTTTTAGACGGAATTGAGCGAATCATTGGCCACAAACCCCTTTTCCAAAATATTGATCTGCGTAACAAAGCTGCTGTACAACAGTTTTTTGCCCAACACCAAGATGTGGTTGGCGTGATTCATTTTGCAGCCTCCAAAGCAGTGGGAGAAAGTGTTGAAAACCCGTTATTATACTACGAAAATAACTTGAATACTTTGGTGTATATGCTTCAGGAATTGTCCCAAATGCCGGAGGCTAATTTTATTTTCAGTTCTTCTTGTACGGTTTACGGACAAGCCGAAAAAATGCCGATAACAGAAGACGCATCAGTACAACCGGCTATGTCACCTTACGGAAACACCAAGCAAATTGGGGAAGAAATTATAACCGATACCGCCAAGGTTACCAATATCAACGCTATTTTATTGCGCTATTTTAATCCGGTTGGGGCGCATCCAAGTACTGAAATTGGAGAATTGCCAAACGGTGTTCCACAAAACTTGGTGCCGTTTATAACGCAAACCGGTATGGGATTGCGTCAGCAACTCTCCGTTTACGGCAACGATTATCCTACGCCAGATGGGACAGCCATTCGCGATTACATTCACGTGGTAGATTTGGCCAAAGCTCATGTGGTGGCTTTACAGCGATTACTGAATAAGCAAAATACTGAAAAAGTGGAAACTTTCAATTTGGGTACAGGAACAGGAAGTTCAGTGTTGGAGGTCATTCAAGCATTTGAAAAAGTTTCCGGACAAAAATTACCTTATCAAATAGTAGGCAGAAGAGAAGGCGATATTACGTCGGCTTATGCCAATACCGATAAAGCCAATACCGTTTTGGGTTGGAAAGCCGAATTGACTTTGGAAGAAAGTTTGGCTTCTGCCTGGAAATGGGAACAAAAAATCAGAGGCTAATCCGGCTTCAAATCCTTGTTTTTAATGTCGTCAAAACCCGATTTAAAACTGCTTTTCTGTCTGTTTATTGTAGCAGTAGTTTGGGGTACAACCTATTTGGGTATACGTGTAGCGGTTGAAACCATACCGGAATGGTACATTACTTCGAGCCGTCAAGGATTGGCAGCCTTGATCGTTTTGGCTATTTTGTTATATAAAAAACAATTGACATGGATTGGTTGGGAGAACTTTAAACTACAATTTATTCCGGCCATTTTAATGATAGTTTTGGCTAACGGATTTACCACCATAGCTGAAAAAACATTGCCCAGCGGACTAACTTCTATCCTAAGCGCGCTCTCACCGTTAGTAGTTTTTTTGGGTGGTACAGCTACCGGTTTGCAAAAACCAACCTTTAAAGGATTTATCGGAGTTTTGATTGGTTTTTTGGGAGTAG
>JBIIXM010000207.1:0-3698 GCA_044338435.1 Flavobacterium sp.
TTTCGGCTGTTGATTCTTACGGGCAAACTGTGACAATTAATTCCAATAGCGAATTGGAAAATTTTATAGACGAAGCTATAGACGATTGTGATGACGACAATTCAGGTGGTTCCGGAAGTTCTACTTTGGCTTCCATTTTAACTTCAGGCAGTTGGTTTATTCAATATTGTTATTATGATGAAGAAGATGAGACCTATCATTATGAAGGTTTTGATTTCGATTTTAATACCAATGAAACGGTAACGGCTGTCAGAAATAATCAAACCATCGACGGCGATTGGGATTTGCAAACAGAAGCAACCTATCAAAAGTTGGACTTGCATTTTGATGGCTCTGAACTAGAATACATCGAAACCGGATGGAAAGTAATCGAATTTAACGCTACCATTATTCGTCTAAAAAAACAACACAGCGACAGAATCGATTATCTGACCTTCAAGAAAAATTAAGCGTTAATTAAGTTTTATATGAAAATATTTCACAAAAAATTTTTAGAAAACGCCCCACAAATCAATAACCCACTAGTACCACAAGAAAAAATTAAACCCAATTATTTTATCAATCAATTGATAATATGGATACTCATTTTTTCAGTCATCTTTTTTATGGTACAATTTTTAAAATGGAATACTAACTTTAACTAAAAACAGAACATGAAAAAAGTAATTTTAATCCCAATGTTATTTTGCCTATTTATGCTTAATGTAGCATCAATGTGCAGCTCAGACGATAATTCGTCTTCCTCTCAAGATCCTACACCGGTAATTAATGCGGCAACACAAGGTACTTGGAGAGTAACCAGTTATGTTGATTCCGGAACAGATGAAACCAATCACTTCACCGGTTATAACTTTACTTTTAGCAACGGAGGTGTTTTAACCGCTACTAATGGATCAAATACGGTTACCGGAACATGGTCTGTTTTGAACGATGATAGTAACGACGATAGCCCGAGTAACGATTTGGATTTCAATATCGGTTTCACGGCTCCGGCTAATTTTGCCGACTTGACCGACGACTGGGATATCGTAACCTATTCCGATACGACTATTTCTTTAATAGACATTAGTGGTGGTAATGGTGGAACAGACACTTTAGTCTTTACCAAAAATTAAACTTCGATTTTATTTAAATACTACAGAAGCCATCCTCAAAAAGGATGGTTTTTTTATTTCTACTGTGCTGAAAGTTCGAAATCAAATTCTTAAATTTGCACTTCATAAAAACAAACCCACATTATGTTCAATAATTTAAGTGATAAATTAGATAAAGCATTACACATCCTCAAAGGGCACGGGAAGATTACAGAAGTCAATGTAGCGGAAACCCTTAAAGAAGTTCGTCGCGCCTTGTTGGATGCCGACGTGAATTTTAAAATTGCCAAAGATTTTACCACTAAAGTTAAAGACAAAGCGTTGGGCGAAAACGTATTGACAACTTTACAGCCGGGCCAATTAATGGTGAAAATCGTTAAAGACGAGTTGACCGAATTAATGGGCGGCGATGCTACCGGTATCAACTTATCCGGAACGCCTTCAGTAATCTTGATGTCGGGTTTACAAGGTTCGGGTAAAACCACTTTCTCCGGAAAATTAGCCAATTATCTGAAAACCAAAAAAGGAAAGAAACCGCTTTTAGTGGCTTGTGATATTTACCGACCGGCCGCTATCAATCAGTTGCACGTGGTTGGTGACCAAATCGGGGTTGAAGTTTATTCCGAACCTGAAAATAAAAATGCCGTTCAAATTGCGCAAAATGCGTTGCAGTACGCCAAATCTAAAGGCTACAATGTAGTGATAGTAGATACTGCCGGACGTTTGGCTATCGATGAAGAAATGATGAACGAAATTGCCAATGTGCATTCGGCCATCAAACCTCACGAAACTTTGTTTGTGGTCGATTCCATGACCGGTCAAGATGCTGTTAATACGGCTAAAGCCTTCAACGATCGTTTGGATTTTGACGGTGTTATTTTAACCAAATTAGACGGTGATACGCGTGGTGGTGCTGCCATTTCTATTAAATCGGTGGTGAATAAACCGATTAAGTTTATCGGTACCGGTGAAAAGATGGAAGCCATCGATGTTTTCTATCCTTCCCGTATGGCCGATCGTATTTTGGGAATGGGAGACGTGGTTTCCTTGGTAGAAAGAGCGCAAGAGCAATACGATGAAGAAGAAGCCCGAAAATTGCAAAAGAAAATTGCAAAGAATGAATTTGGCTTCGACGATTTCTTGGTGCAAATCCAACAAGTGAAAAAAATGGGTAACATGAAAGACTTGGTTGGTATGATACCCGGTGCCGGAAAAGCATTGAAAGATGTGGAGATAGAAGATGATGCTTTCAAACACATAGAAGCCATCATCCATTCGATGACACCACAGGAAAGAACTAAACCGACCATTATTGATATGAAACGCAAAACCCGAATTGCCAAAGGATCGGGAACGAAAGTCGAGCAAGTAAACCAATTGCTGAAACAGTTTGACCAAATGAGCAAGATGATGAAAATGATGCAAGGCGGTGGCGGGAAAAACTTGATGCGCATGATGGGCGGCATGAAAGGAATGAGATAAATCAGTTAAGGTTTAAAGTTTCGAGTGTGAAATTTTGAACCTTAATTTTTTTAATAGATTACAACTAACTACTATGTTTTAGGTTTAAACAACTTTTAAACCCGAAACTTTAACCCGAAACAACAACTATGGAATTATTAGACGGAAAAAAAACAGCAGCCGACATCAAAGCGGAAATCACAGCTGAAGTCAACAAGATGAAAGCCAACAATGAGAAAGTTCCTCATTTGGCGGCCATTATTGTAGGGAATGATGGGGCGAGTTTGACTTATGTTGGCAGTAAAGTAAAGGCCTGTGAATTGGTGGGATTTGAGTCGACTTTAATCAAAATGCCAAGCACTACATCGGAAACCGAATTGCTAAAGAAAATTATCGAACTCAATGAAAATGATGACATAGATGGCTTTATTGTGCAGTTGCCGTTACCTAAACAAATTGATACGCAAAGAGTGTTAATGGCCATCGATCCCAGTAAAGATGTAGATGGTTTTCATCCGGAGAATTTCGGTAAAATGGCTTTAGATATGAGTACATTTATTCCGGCTACACCGTTTGGAATTTTAGAATTGCTCGAACGTTATAATGTTGAGACCAAAGGAAAACACACTGTGGTTATCGGTAGAAGCCATATTGTTGGTCGCCCAATGAGTATTTTGATGGGCAGAAAAGGATTTCCCGGGAATTCTACCGTTACCTTGACCCATAGTTACACCAAAAACATAGCGCAAATCACAACGCAAGCCGATATCATCATTACAGCCTTGGGCGTTCCGAATTATTTAAAAGCGGAAATGATTAAAGACGATGCAGTAGTCATTGATGTAGGTATTACACGCGTTCCGGATGAGACTGATCCCAGAGGTTACAAAATTACCGGTGATGTTGATTTTGATAATGTGTCTAAGAAAGCGTCTTTTATCACACCGGTTCCCGGCGGCGTAGGCCCAATGACCATTGCCATGCTATTAAAAAATACCTTATTGGCCAGAGAACAAAAGCGTTTACTGTTAGAATAAAAAAAATCCTGAGTGTAAGCTCAGGATTTTTTGTTTTTACCATTCTTATATTGGACTTTTTCAACCACTTGTATTTTGGGGGTTACCTTTTTTTCTTTAGGGTTAA
>JBIIXM010000208.1:0-3678 GCA_044338435.1 Flavobacterium sp.
CGGTTTTAATCAACACTTCTTCTCTTTCTAAAGAAGAATACCGCGGTTATTTTGTGGATGGTGGTGAAGACAATAACGGTTTTGTTCGCAGAAATAAATACGACAAAAACACCCTGTGGATCAACCAACTTTTAGGAGAACACAAATTAACAGAACGTTCTAAATTCAGCTGGGGCGTATCTTACAACACTATTACAGGTGACCAACCTGACAGAACGCAAAACATCTTAAACGAATATGATTTCGGTTATATTTTATTAGGACAATCGGCAGCTAACAACCACCGTTACTTTCAAAAATTGGAAGAAAATGAAATCGCGGCTCATTTGGCTATCGACTACAAATTCAACAAAAATGCCGAAGGTGATTACAAAGGAAAATTCACTGCGGGCTATTCTGCCAAAATCAAACAACGTGATTTTGAAGCGACGCAGTTCAACTTCAAACCGAATAACAACCATGCTGGTGATGTTGTAGATATTAATAACTTGGACGCTTTTTTCAACGCAACAAACTACAACAACAACTTTTTCGAAATTTCTACTTTCCGTGGGAATGCACAAGTTGCCAATGCTACAAAACCTCAATTTTACACAGGAGATTTATTGGTTAGCGGTGGATATTTGAATACCGAATACAAGTTCAACAAACTAACTGCCTTTTTAGGTTTGAGAGCCGAATACTTGTTGCAAGAAGTAGCTTGGAATACTTCTCTTGATCCAACAGGTGACGACGACAAATTAGACAAAATGGCCTTTTTGCCAAGTTTGACTTTAAAATACGAAGTAACCGAAAAACAAAACTTGCGTTTGGGATTGAGCAAAACTTACACTTTACCGCAATTTAAAGAAAGAGCGCTATTCATTTACGAAGAAGTAAACGAAACTAAAATCGGAAACCGTTATTTGTATGAATCAGACGATTACAACATCGATTTAAAATGGGAAATGTTCCCTAAAAACGAAGAAGTAATTTCGGCAACTGCCTTTGGTAAATACATCCAAAATCCTATCAACGAAGTAACTATTGTATCTTCTACTAATGATGTGTCTTTTGTGAACACAGGTGATTTTGGTTATGTGGCCGGAGCTGAAGTAGAATACAGAAAACTACTTTTTAATTTCGATGAAAACAACACCCAAAAACTTAGTGCGGGAATCAATGCTTCTTATTTGTACAGCAACCAAGAGCTTAATTCTACCAAAGTAATTCGCGAAACAGATTACAATGTTGATTTTACTGAAAAAGAAAGCAGGTTAACGGGAGCTTCTGATTTGTTACTAAATGCGGATATTTCATTCTTGAAAGAATGGAACGAAAAACAAAGCAGCTTAACCAGTACTATTGCCTTTACTCATTTCTCCGATCGTTTGTACTCTATTGGAACTAACGGACGTGGTAATCAAGTAGACAAAGCTTTTGGTTCGTTGGATTTTGTAACCAAATTAAAATTCAATAAAAATTTAGGTCTCGGATTGGTAGCGAGAAACCTGTTGAATCCGGCTATCAACCGCGTACAAGAAAATAGTTCAGGAGATGTAAACGTACTCTCGTACCGAAAAGGAATAGCGATAAGCTTAGGACTTAATTACCAATTCTAAAAACAACTCAGGGAGCAATGTAAAAATTGCTCCTTTTTTTTGCTGATAATTTGAGTTAACACAGGAAACATTTGGATAATATAAAAAGCGTTTTTAATAATCTAAGTATCATACTCGCTTAACTTTAAAGAAACACTGCTGACTCATTTTTGTATCAAAGTTTAAACAACAAAAAACACCATAACAAAATGAAAAAAACAATTTTAAAAGCTTTCGGAATTTTAACAGTAGTAGCCGGTTTACTAACGGCTTGTTCGACTTCTGATGACAACGGGCCAAGCTCAACATTTGAAGTTAATCCTTCTGATTTCAAAGGGAACATTAATGACGGCGAAGTAATTTTGAACGCCAATACCGTTTATAATTTAACCGGTGCTTTAGTAGTAAGAGACGGCGCTACATTAACCATTCCGGCAGGAACTGAAATTCATGCTACAGGCGGAACCGCTGCTTATATTGCAGTTGCACAAGGCGGAAAAATTTTCATCAACGGTACAGCCAACAATCCTGTTATCATGACTAGTGGCAATACAACTCCTGCACCAGGTGATTGGGGTGGATTGGTAATTTGCGGAAAAGCACCTATCAATACTGTAAGTGGCGGAGCTAGTACAGCACAATCTGAAGTAGCTGATTTAACTTATGGCGGAACAATTGCTAACGATAACTCAGGGTCAATACGTTACTTAAGATTAGAATATACAGGAGCTAACTTTAGCGCAACTAAAGAGTTCAATGGCGTTTCTTTATTCGGAGTAGGCTCAGGAACTATATTTGAATATGTACAATGTTACCACGGTTCTGACGACGGATTTGAATTCTTCGGAGGAACAGTAAATACTTCCAACTTGGTTTCTTTAGGAAACGAAGACGATCAATTTGACTGGACTGAAGGTTGGAACGGAACCAACACTAACTGGTACGGTAAAATTGCTTTCGGTAAAGGAAATAGAGGAATTGAAGCGGATAACTACGAGTTTGGTTTTGCCAATACCCCGGTTTCTAATCCAAGTATTACTAACTTATCATTGGTTGGTCCTGGCAGTACAGCAGATGCTACTATTTATGCTGAAAACGACGGTTTGAAATTGAGAAGAGGAACCAAAGCCATCATCAACAACCTTTATGTTTCTGGATTTACAGATGCATTCGATGTAGAACATGACGAAACCATCTCTTTTGTTGGAACAGCCTTAACAGCTACAACTGTAACTTTTGTTGACTGTACTAACAAAACTAAAGGTAAAACAACTGCCGGTGCCAGCGCAAACGTATCCGCTATTTTTAGTGGTGAAACACCTTCAGCCACTGGAGCAGGAAACGGTGCTACTCTTCCATCTTGGGCTACCGGTTGGACGTTATCCCAATAATATTAAAAAAAATAACTATAAAAAACTCCTTCCTAACAAGAAGGAGTTTTTTTTGGTACAATATTTGAAATTATTTTTATACATTTGTCTTAACCAAATTTTTGTCATGGCTAAAAACTACTTATACACCCTTTTATTTTTCTGCTTGTTCTCTCTCGGCGCTTTTGCTCAGGATGGGAAGCAACAAGGAGAAACGCTTGGTTTTTATCCAAATCCGGTAAGCAACGGAAAAATCTACATCACTTCAAAAACTACACTTGACAAAGAAGTTTTAATTTTTGATGTATTGGGTAAAAAGGTACTGCAAACCACTATTTCTTCTCGCGAATTAAACATCAGCACTATACCGCCGGGTGTTTATATCATCAAAATTACCGAAGGAGACACCACTACAACTAGAAAACTAATTGTCAGATAGTTAAACTTTGTAGGTTTAACTTTTTTTTAATCATTTTTTTACGCTCTTATTTTCGGCAAACAAATATTGTGCTTATATTTGTGGGCTAAATAAACTTAAAAAAATGAAAAAAATTTACTCTTTATTTCTTTTAGTAATTACTTCGGTGTCTTTCGGACAGACGTTTTTCTCTGAAAATATGGGAACCACAGCTACTGGAAACCCTTTAATTACAGCCTACACCGGATTCCAAAACACCTCGCCAATTGTTTATACTGGTACGGGTGATATGAGAACAACTACAGCTTCA
>JBIIXM010000209.1:0-3670 GCA_044338435.1 Flavobacterium sp.
AGCTTTACCGGCGTTCCTCACAATGGACTAATTTCAATTCCTATTTCAAGAGGAAGTGACACCAATACAGCCTACCATGTTGGAATCAACGGCACTGAAATTAACAATTATAGCGATAACTGGAATTTATTAGGTAATCCATATCCGTCTGCTATACGCGCCAGTCAATTTTTATTTGACAACAATACCAAAATCATGGGTAATATCAGACTATGGACACATGGGACATTGCCTTCCAACATCTCAAGTCCATTTTATGGTTCCTTCGCTTATAATTATAGCCCGGGAGATTATTTAACTTACACCTATACAGGCACAAGTTGTTGTCCTTTGGCAGGCCCTGAATTATATATTGGTTCAGGACAAGGCTTCTTTGTACAAATGGTTGATGGGCCAACAGCATCGAACAATGTAACTTTTAACAACAATCTGAGAAGTACAAATTATGACAATAGTAACTTTTACAGACTGTCAAATTCTTACACCTCTGAGAGTTATGTTGAAAGCTTGGAAAGAAACAGAATTTGGCTAGATATCATAAACAGTTCCAGTCGCTCAGACAGAACCTTATTCGGTTACATCCAAGATGCTACTATGGCCGAAGATAGTTTCTTCGATTGTTTGACCCAAAACACAGGCGATTTAAGAATCTATTCGTTGATTAACGACAAAAAATACATCATCCAAGGCCGAGCTTTACCTTTCGATATAAACGATGAAGTTCCGATAGGCGTTAATGTGCCAACCACCGGAAATTATAGTATCGGACTGGCCGGAGTAGACGGATTATTCAACGAACAAAACATCTATTTAAAAGACCTTTTGCTCAACACTACTCACGATTTAAAATTGGCACCTTACCAATTCACCGCTAATGCCGGAAACTATAACGACCGATTCCGTGTGGTATATTTGACTTCTACATTGGGCAATACCGACTTAGATTACAACAACGAAATCAAAGTCATTACCAACGAATCACTTAGCGTGAGCTCAAGCCATCAAATCATGCAGTCGGTGATAGTTTACAACGTACTCGGACAAGAAATAGACCGTTACGAAAATGCCAATAGCAATTTCCTAACGTTATCCAACGTTAGAAAAAACAACACTACTTTGTTACTAAAAATAAAACTCGACAATGGTATGACTACCGTCAGAAAAGTAATTTACTAACCAAAATGCTTTAAAAACTTCCAAAAAGACCTTTGCTTTAAATAGTGAAGGTCTTTTTCGTTGGCATAAGCTTCTCGCTCAAACGAAATAGCACGATACGCCCTTTTGGCATCTTGTTCCTTCGAAAAATTCCATAAAAATTCCAAACCGTACCACACAAAAAAAGGCAAAAGCAACAACTCCAATTGCTGGCGCAAATGGATCTTCTCATGGTTCAACAATACCGTATCCGCAACACTCTCCCGCTGTTTCAAAAACACAAACGGAAAAACCGTCAATCCCCTGTACCCTTTCGGTACTAAATATTTCGAAACGATGAGTATCATTACTTATAAACTCTTTAAATTTGCGTCTATGAACGAGCAAAATAATGAAAATAAATTAATAGAAGGCGAAGACTATTACCTCACGCCCGAAGGTTATAAAGTTTTCACCGAAAAATACCACCTAAAACGCGGCTATTGCTGCAAAAGTGGTTGCCGTCATTGTCCGTACGGATTTGATAAAAAAACAGGAATAATAAAAAAATAATTTGGGCGTTACCACGAGGGTCGGGCTTTCCGTTGCAATCTTTTTTAGTTTGTAGTGCTGTACCGAAACTTTGGAAGTCAATTCACAAACTAAAAAAGGATTTCCACTGCAATCCCTAACGCAAAAAGAATTTAAAAAGACAAAACAATTAATAAAAACTCAGCAACTTAGTCACTCAAAACCTCAGCCACTAAAAATATGACCTTTCAAGAACAAATTCTCCAAGGAATTCCGGCCGTTTTACCACAGCCGAAAGCTTATGAACCACAAATCAATCACGCGCCAAAACGCAAAGAAATACTAACCGAAGAAGAAAAGAAATTAGCCTTAAGAAATGCATTACGTTATTTCGAACCGCAACATCATGCTACGCTAATTCCGGAGTTTAAAGCTGAGTTAGAAACCTATGGCCGTATTTACATGTACCGCTTTCGTCCGAATTACCGCATGTATGCTCGTCCTATTTCGGACTATCCCGGAAAATGCGAACAAGCCAAAGCCATCATGCTCATGATCCAAAATAATTTGGATTATGCCGTGGCACAACACCCACACGAGTTAATTACTTATGGCGGTAATGGTGCCGTTTTCCAAAACTGGGCGCAATACTTACTCACCATGAAATACTTGGCCGAAATGACAGAAGAACAAACTTTAGTCATGTATTCCGGTCACCCTATGGGCTTATTCCCATCGCATCCGGATGCACCGAGAGTCGTAGTTACTAACGGTATGGTCATCCCAAATTACTCCAAACCAGACGATTGGGAAAAAATGAATGCCTTAGGCGTTTCCCAATACGGCCAAATGACTGCGGGAAGTTATATGTACATTGGACCACAAGGCATCGTTCACGGAACAACTATAACAGTTCTGAACGGTTTCCGAAAAATAAAAAAATCTCCCAAAGGCGGTTTATTCGTAACCTCAGGTCTTGGCGGAATGAGCGGCGCCCAACCCAAAGCCGGAAATATTGCCGGTTGTGTAACGGTTTGTGCTGAAGTGAATCCTAAAATCACCCACATCCGTCATTCACAAGGTTGGATTAACGAAATCATTGAAAATATAGATGAATTAGTACCCAGAGTAAAAAAAGCTTTAGCCGCTCAAGAAGTAGTCTCTATTGCTTACCTCGGAAATATAGTGGACGTTTGGGAACGCTTTGACCAAGAGAATTTACATATCGATTTGGGCTCCGATCAAACCTCATTACACAATCCGTGGGCCGGTGGCTACTACCCTATCGGATACACTTTTGAGGAATCAAATGAATTAATGGCCAACCAACCGGAAAAATTCAAAGAAGAAGTCCAAAAAACACTGTGCCGTCATGCCGCAGCCATCAACAAACACACTGTAAAAGGCACCTATTTTTTTGATTATGGCAATGCCTTTTTATTGGAATCTTCTCGTGCCGGCGCCGATGTAATGAACGACCATCCTACTTTGGGTAGAGAATTCAAATACCCGAGTTACGTACAAGATATTATGGGCCCGATGTGTTTTGACTACGGATTTGGTCCTTTCCGTTGGGTTTGTGCCTCCGGAGATCCGGAAGATTTGGCCAAAACCGATCAAATTGCCTGTGAAGTGTTAGAAGAAATGATGAAAACCGCACCCGAAGAAATCCAACAACAAATGGCCGATAACATCCAATGGATTAAAGGTGCTCAAGAAAATAAATTGGTTGTAGGTTCGCAAGCGCGTATTTTGTACGCAGATGCCGAAGGACGTATCAAAATTGCCGAAGCCTTCAACCAAGCGATTGCTCGTGGAGAAATTGGTTATGTGATTTTAGGTCGCGATCACCACGACGTTTCCGGGACTGATTCTCCTTACCGCGAAACCTCAAACATCTATGACGGCTCTCGTTTTACTGCTGATATGGCTATTCACAATGTGATTGGTGACAGTTTCCGTGGCGCCACTTGGGTGTCCATTCATAACGGCGGAGGTGTTGGCT
>JBIIXM010000210.1:0-3661 GCA_044338435.1 Flavobacterium sp.
TAGTAGGTTAAGTTTATGGTAGATTTGGGGCAAAAAGGGTGAAAAGAAATTTTCACCTTTTTTATTTTATACCTTCCTGAAAAACAGCCCGAAAAGATTTCAACGATTTTACTTGTAGTTCATCTGATTATTTTTTTTAAACTATACCATCCACATTATATTTGTTCCACCATAGCATTAGTAGGTTAAGTTTATGGTAGATTTGGGGCAAAAAGGGTGAAGTTTTTCTTCACCTTTTTTATTTTATACCTTCTTGAAAAACAGCCCGAAAAGATTTCAACGGTTTTACTTGTAGTTCATCTGATTATTTTTCTTAAACAACATTAACCACATTATATTTGTTCCACCATAGCATTAGTAGGTTAAGTTTATGGTAGATTTGGGGCAAAAAGGGTGAAGTTTTTCTTCACCTTTTTTATTTTACAACCACCTAAAAATCATCCAAAAGGCGGTTTTCACTCTCATTTGCCTATCATTCCAATATATTTTAACAAAAAAAGCGCAATTTTAATTAAGATGTTATTAGATTTGCGTTACCATAGTATTTAGTGTAGGTTAAGTTTATGGTAGATTTGGGGCAAACAGGTGGAAGCAATTCCGCCTGTTTATTTTTTATCCCTGCACCAAACAAAAAAACCGATTCCGCTTGATTAGCGAAATCGGCTTGATTCTTTCCGAAAAAAATCGATTTTATTTTTCTGTAGCGTACAAACGAGCTACCTCTGTCCAGTTGATTACATTAAAGAACGCTTCAATATAATCCGGACGACGGTTTTGATAGTGCAAGTAATAAGCATGTTCCCAAACATCCATTCCTAAAATAGGGAAACCGCCACAAGCTGTATCCGGCATCAACGGATTGTCTTGGTTTGGTGTTGAACACACTTCCACCTTCCCACCTTTATGCACACACAACCAAGCCCAGCCTGACCCGAAACGAGTTGCTCCGGCTTTGGCAAACTGTGTTTTAAATTCGTCAAACGACCCAAAAGCCGCATCAATAGCTGCTGCTAATTCACCGGTTGGTTTTCCGCCACCATCAGGCGACATTACTTTCCAAAACAAATTGTGATTATAGTGACCACCACCATTATTGCGAACCGCCATATTGGTCATGTCTAAATTAATCAATATGTTTTCGATGGTTTTGCCTTCCATATCGGTGCCGGCGATAGCCGCATTCAAATTGGTCACATAAGCATTGTGGTGTTTAGAATGATGGATTTCCATCGTTCTGGCGTCGATATGTGGTTCTAAGGCATCGTATGCATAGGGTAATTTTGGTAATTCAAAAGCCATGATATTTTTAATTTAAGTTAGTATTAAAATGAATTCAAATTTATACATTTATCTTCGGAAGATAAAATACTATTTACCAATTAACAAATAATTAAAATCGATATTTTATCAGGAGCTGTTTCCCGCTTTCCATTACAATTTTTTTAACTTACCAAGGGCCGAAAGCCTCGGCAAGTCAAAAAGGATTTCTCCCGAAAATTCGGGACAATCGGGGCTATAAAACCAACTGCTAACCATGACTTTAAACTGGCAACCACAACATCTGCAAAACGAACTTATAGCGCTTTTTCCGCTCAAGGAAGAAGATTTTGAAGATTTATATGTTGTGGCTTCTGATCCGTTGGTTTGGGAGCAACATCCTAATAAATTGCGCTACCAACGCGAAGTATTTCAAAACTTTTTCGAAGGTGCATTGCTGTCGCAAGGCGCTTTTTTAATTCGGGACAAAGCCACTAAAGAAATTGTCGGTTGCAGCCGTTTTTATGATTACAACGAAAAAGAAAAATCGGTTTTAATTGGCTACACTTTTATCGGACGCCAATTTTGGGGCAATGATTACAACAATGCTCTCAAAAAATTGATGCTCGAATACGCTTTTCTGTTTGTTGACAAAGTGTATTTTCACATTGGTGCGGGTAATATTCGTTCCCAAAAAGCCATAGCAAAAATCGGCGCCGTAAAAGTGGATGAATTTGAAGTAGAATATTACGGCGAAGATTCAAAATTGAACTTTATCTACGAAATAACTCGCGAAGCATTTCCATCCAAATGATATAAAAAATACCATCATGCAAAAACCTGCTTTCTCCATATACGACGCTTCCGCCGGATCAGGCAAAACCTATACTTTGGTGAAAGAGTATTTAAAAATCATACTCCTATCCAAAAAACCCGATGCCTACCGCAATATTCTGGCCATTACGTTTACCAACAAAGCGGTACACGAAATGAAAAGCCGTGTGGTGGAAAGTCTTTCGGAGTTTGCTAAAGAAAATCCTTCGAACAAAGCGTTGCAGTTGATGCAGGACATTCAAAAGGAAACCGGTTTGTCGTTGGCTACCATTACCGAAAAAGCCAAAAGCATCATCAAAAACCTCATCCACAATTATGCGGCTTTTGATATTTCGACCATAGACAAATTCACACACAAAGTGATTCGTGCTTTTGCCCACGATTTGAATCTGCCCATTACCTTTGAAGTATCGTTAGACACCGAAAATTTATTAACCGAAGCCGTTGACGCCATCATTGCCGAAGCCGGAAATGACGAAACGCTCACCAATTTGTTGGTCGATTTTACCATGGAAAAAACCGACGACGATAAATCCTGGGATATTTCTCGGGAGATTATGGAAACGGGGAAATTAATTCTGAATGAGAACAACCGTCAAGAGATTACCCATTTTCAGAATAAAACCATAGCGGAATTCATCGAAATCAAAAACAAACTGACGGAACTTTGTGCTGCTATGGAAGCCAAAACTGTTGAATTGGCTACAGAAGCTTTGTTGTTGATTGACAATAAAGGCATCGACAACAAAGCTTTTTCAGGCGGCTATTTCCCGAAACATTTGGTTACGATTCAGGAAAAGAAATTCAACCCGAACAACAAAACCTACCACAAATTTGACGATATCAAAATCAACAAAACGGCGGCAGACAGAGCTGTCATTGAAAGTATCATTCCGGATCTACTCGAAATGCTGTCATCAATTTATGCCACATTCGAAAAGAAAAATTTCTACGAAGCCTTTCTGAAAAACATTACACCGCTTTCATTGTTAAATACGGTGAGTAATGAATTGGATAAAATTCAGAAAGAACAAAATATCCTTTCGATAGCCGAATTCAACAAACTCATTTACGAACAAATCCAGAACCAACCCGCACCTTTTATATACGAGCGCTTGGGCGAAAAATACCGCCATTTCTTTATCGATGAATTTCAGGACACTTCCGAAATGCAATGGCACAATTTAATCCCTCTGATAGACAATGCCCTATCGAGCGAAGATTTAAACGGTGAACGTGGCTCGCTGATGATTGTAGGCGATCCTAAGCAATCCATCTACCGTTGGCGTGGCGGAAAAGCGGAACAATTTATCGAACTCAGCAAAAACAACAATCCGTTTGTCAATCCGGATAAAGCGCTTTTCTCTTTGGGAACGAATTACCGCAGTTATTCGCAAATCATCGATTTCAACAACCGGTTTTTTCGCTTTTTATCGGGCGAGTTTACCCACCAAGATTACAAAAACTTATACCTCAACCACAGCCATCAGGAATTCAATTCTAAAACCGGTGGTTATGTACATATTTCCTTTGTACCGAAAGTGGACAAAGAGCATTGGGACGACGACGA
>JBIIXM010000211.1:0-3657 GCA_044338435.1 Flavobacterium sp.
ACCACTGCAGCCATATTTCTTCTTTGTCCGTTAAGCATATTGAAACGACTTCTCAATTCGGCATAGCTTTCACCGTTTTTGCTGTATTTGCCTTTTAATTTTGGCATTATGCTGTTCACAATTTTGAAGCGTTCTTCAGCATTTCCTATGGCATCGCTACTTAAGTCATTCACCATAACTCTTGGGTCGATGGCTTTACCCGGCGATCTCATGTCATCTGCATCGTTGCCAAAGGCTAAGTTAGGATCGGTGCTTCGGCTTAAGATTTTTTGCAATTCGGCTTCTTCATTTTTTTCGTCAAATTCTTTGTAACCGAATTCGATGGCCCACAAATCGTATGGTCCCGGTTTGGTAGTGTAGAAGTTTCCTTGTTTGGTTTTATCCGTAGCCAAGTTGATGGCAGGATAATCCATTACTGAACCAATCAAGCCGATTTTTTCCGTAATGGCGGTGTTGTGTAAGTCGGTCGGACTTAACATCTGGCTTGATTTCATATTGTGATTTAAGCCTAAAGTATGCCCCATTTCGTGCAACACTAAATAGTATAAAAATTCTTTGTGTGCTCTGGAAATGGTTTTCGGATCTTCCGAATTCACTTCGGCAAAAGTGGTTCCCATTAAGAACTGGCTTTTCAGCTCGTTGGCTAAAGTACAAGCTGTTCCGTCATTGTGGAAATGAGCATTTATGGCTTCGCTTGCGCCTTCATTTTTAAACGAAAATAATTCGTCCATGGTAGGTGTGCTGCTGCCTGAATACCATTCGATAGTGATATCGGAACCTAAAATTTGACCGGTTCTCGGATTGGCAAAACTTGGTCCGATAGCGCCGTAGCTTGGATAAGCAGACGATACCCAACGGATTACATTATAACGCACATCGCCTGCATCCCAATCGGCATCATCGGGTTGGATTTTCATTACCACTGCATTTTTAAATCCGGCTTTTTCAAAAGCTTCATTCCATTTGTTTCCGGCTTCCATTACGGTTTGGCGGTATTCTACAGGTGTGGTGTTTTCAATCCACCAAACAATAGGTTCAACCGGCTCACTGATGGCCGCATTCGGATCTTTTTTGGTCAAATACCAACGGTTGATGATGTCTTTGTAAGGCGTAGCTTTTACGCTGGTTAAATCGGTTACCGCTTGCCCGAAATATCCAACACGCGGATCGTCTTTTCTTGGTCGGAATTTGTTCTCCGGCATTTCTAAGAAGGTGTGCTGGATGCGAACGCGAACGTAACGTGCATCCGTAATGTCTTCGCCTCCGCCATTAAACGGAGCAGGATTGTCGTAGGCCAAATCTACTGTTACGTCAGTATTATTTGGGTAAGAGCGAATGCTGTGGTATTTTGATTTGGCGGAATTAAAGTTTCCTAAATTGAAAACGGCTCCCGGAGGCATTCCCGGAGGCATGATAGGTTTAACTGGATCTAGTTTTTCACTGATGAATAAACCGTCGGCCGCAATTAAAAATCCTGTGCTGTCTTTGGCTACAACTTTTTCAGCTAAGAAAATCGCTTCGGCTATATCAGTGCCGGCGGTTTTGCTTACTGCGTTGTTTTTGTCGTAGTAAAAATTAGTGTTTACCAAGCCAAATTCGATTTTATCGTTGGCTTTTTTGATGTTGAAGACATTTGTTGCTCTGTGCATACTTTGGTTCAACCCCAAAGTAGTCGGACCATTCATCGAATAACTTTGATAGATAAATTCCTTGTTGAGTTGGTTTTTTTTGATGTAGAGTTGGATGCTTCCGGTTACAGTATCTTGGTAAATTGTAAATAATCCTTCGGTTTTTTTGCAGCTTTTTACTTTATCTGCGATAGAGAGTTTAGGTGCTTTTTTCTCTTTAACCGAGTCTGTTTTGGTCGTAGCCAATTCCTTTTTATTTTTCTTTTTTCGATCCGATTTCTCTTGTGCAACGGATACTCCGGAACACACTAGAAAGGCCATAGAGAAAAATAATGAGAGTCTGATTTTGCTCATAATTTTTTTGGTAAATGTATTGATGAATAGATAATGATAAAACCCTAGCAAATTACTATTAATTTGCATATTTATAAGAAAGTTAAGATTTTTTTAACTAGTGAAAGTTAAGTTAGGTTTACATGTCATCTCCTAACCGTTTGAAATTTTTTTGACAATAGAGATGAATTTTTCTTTGGCTAAGGGTTTTACAATAAAATCGGTAATATCACTGTATTCTGTTGACTTTTCGTGATCGTAAGTTGAAACAGATGAAGTGATGACATACAAGTTGATTTTTTTGCACATTTTTGGTTTTAATCGGATGTATTCATCCAGAAATCCCCAGCCGTCCAGTAAAGGCATGTTTAAATCTAAGAAGATGACTTTCGGCAACAATGTTTCTTCTTCGGCTACTTCTGTCAGGTAATTTATGGCGTCTCTACCGTTGCTGAAAATGCTAATTTGTTCGGCTATTTCAGATTCTTCTATGATTTTTTTGATGATGTACGTGAAGATTTCATCGTCATCAATAAGCATTATATTACTGGGTGATTTCATATTATTGGTTGATAAGTTCTACGTGAAAAGTACTGCCTACATCGGGTTGACTTTCCACCCAAATTTTGCCACCTAAAGCGGTTACTTGTGATTTTGTAATAAATAGTCCAAATCCTTTAGCAGCGGGATGATTATGGAAGACCTTTCGGATTTTGAATAAATTTTCACTGTGTTTTGCCAGGTCTAATCCTAAGCCGTTATCGGAGATGCTGAGGATGATACTGTCTTTCTTCGGTTGTGAACTAATTTTAATGACAGGTCTTCTTTCCGGCGATGAGTATTTGAGTGAATTGCTGATTAAGTTTTGCAATATGCTTCTCATGTAGTTAACCGGGAAGCACAGTTTAGGAACTTTACTAAAGTCCAGTTCAATAATAGCCTGTGTTTTATTAATTTCTCCATGCAAACTATCGATAATGCCATTGGTAAAACTTTCCAATTCAATTTCCTCATAAGGTATTTCAGTGTCTTGTGTAATTTGTATGGATTCCACAAGTTCGTTGAAGGTTTCGTTGAGGTTTTTGGCAGCTTTGTCTAACTTTTCTAAAAAAATATTGTTTTCATCATTGTTGGAATTTTCAGCGATCATTTCAACCAACATCGAGATATTTACCAACGGTGCTCTCAGGTTGTGCGAAATAATATTACAAAAATCCTCGAGTTGCTTTTTTTGATGGGTCAACGCGGTGACATTCTTTCCGATAGTTGTATTAGCTTCCTCTAAATGTTGGGTTCTTAGGCTGACTTTTTCATCAAGGTGAGCATTAATTTTTTCCAATTCTTTAGAACGCTTAATGATTTCAATTTTCATACGCTCTATTTGACTTTCCAGTTTGCTGTTTTCTTGTAAAGCTCTTTCTGATTCTTCAGTTAAAAGTACAAAGTCGGTTACTTCTTCAACACGATGAATGATGAAGTCTACCTCTCCATTTTCATCCAAAACAGGTTTGTTCACCGGACACCAATAACGTTCTTCAAATATACCCTCTTGATTTTTAACATCATATCGTAACACTGCCATTGTATGTGAAGTCTTATGGTTGATTGCGTAATTTAAAGAGTATTTTAAATTAGATTGTCCATCGGAAGCTAAATCATATGGGTTTTCTGGGAAAACATCAAATAATTTTTTTCC
>JBIIXM010000212.1:0-3656 GCA_044338435.1 Flavobacterium sp.
GTGCAGGATATGTTCACAAGACATCAAAACTTGAGAATTTAGGTATTACCATTGTGAAAGTTCACCAAGGGCAAATTATCCTAAATGAAGAAATCAAGAGAAACTTAGCGTTGATTGCTAAACAAAACAAATCGGAGCGTTTGTATCGAAAACTTTCGAACAGAGAAATCGAGGTGTTGCGTTTCCTAAGCGACGGTAAGAAAAACAATGAAATTGCTAAGATTTTAGCGCTTAACGAAAAAACCATCAGTACGTACAAACTTCGTTTACTGACCAAACTCAACGTGACTAACTTAGTTGACTTGGTAAACAAAGCCAAAACATTGGAAATCGTTTAAAAAATAAAACCCCGAAATTCGGGGTTTTTTTATAAGTATGTAGAACGTATTCTTCCTATTTTATTGGTCAAACTCACTTTAAGCTTGTTGTAATCGTTGATCATTGTTTTGAGTTCTTCCAAATCGGTTTCCGGTTCCGCTTGAAACGAACCCATCAAATCCTGAATCAACTTATTGATTAAATATTCCCGAAGCGAAATAATCGTTTCCGAAACGTATTGTCCAACATTTTGCGTTTTGGTTTTTACATAGATGTGTTTTGTTTCCCAATTGTGAAGTAACTCTCTTTCTTCCGACATTAAAATATCAGTAACCACTTGGGAATGTTCCGGTGACAACTGCATCAGATAGTGCTCTACGTTAAACGCCTCATTTTGGTTGTAATATTGAATTAAATCGCTGTATATCTCTTTAAAAGTCGGATGAGCCAATTCGACTTCATCTTCCTGTAAACTCAAATAAATTCTTTGGAAAACCTTGTAAGTATTGGTTTCTTTCTCTTCCACCATTTCACCTTCTTCGTTGGCTTTTAAAATATAATCGTCAAAATCCGCTTCATGAGAACCGTAAAGCAACAGCATTTCGAGAATTTTACGCTCCAGTTCATAGATGATATTAACGCGTTCCTGACTGACTTGCGGTTCATTCTTTACAACCTCAAAAGCCTTTTGCTCTTGCTTTTGTTTTTTTCCGGCTTCCGCTATGTCTTTTTGTACTAATTGCGCCAAAGTATTCAGCAAAACCTGCTCGGAAATATCCATGATGCGCGCGGTTTCCTGTATGTAGATTTCGCGCTTAATCCGGTCCGGAATCTTAGAAATACTCACCACCATATCCCGAATCAAATCGGCTTTCTTAATAGGATCGTTGTTGGCTTCGTTCATCAGCAACGAGGCTTTGAACTGTATAAAATCTTTGGCGTTATTCTCTAAATACTGTACTAAATCGTCGTACGAATTTTTTCGAGCAAAACTATCAGGATCGTCACCATCGGGAAAGGAACAGACTTTAACGTTCATACCTTCTTCCAAAATCAAATCGATACCTCGAATGGAAGCACGCAATCCGGCTGCATCTCCGTCAAAAAGCACCGTAATATTTTTGGTTAAGCGATTGATTAAGCGAATTTGATCCGGCGTTAAAGCCGTACCCGAAGATGCTACCACGTTTTCAATTCCGGCTTGGTGCAACTGAATTACATCGGTATACCCTTCTACCAAATAACAATTGTTTTGTTTGGCAATGGCTTGCTTGGCGTGAAAAATCCCGTAAAGGACTTTACTCTTATGGTAAATATCGCTTTCTGGTGAATTGAGGTATTTAGCTGCTTTTTTATCGTTGGTCAAAATTCGACCACCAAAACCTAGATTTCTGCCCGACAAACTCTGGATTGGAAACATCACGCGACCTTTGAATCGGTCAAAGTGTTTGCCGTCTTCACGTGTAATGGTTAATCCTACTTTTTCTAAAAACTCTAATTGATAGCCTTTAGACAGAGCTTCTTTGGTAAAGGCATCCCAAGTTTCAGGCGAATAACCTAAACCGAACTTGGCAATGGTTTCGTTGGTAAAACCTCTTTCTTTGAAATAAGACAATCCAATGGCTTTGCCTTCTTCGGTGTTTAAAAGCGTGTCGTGAAAATAGATTTTGGCGAATTCCGAAACCAAAAACAGACTCTCTTTTTCGTTAGCTTCGATTCTGTCTTCTTGCGAAACTTCGGTTTCTTCGATTTCAATATTGTACTTTCTGGCCAAATACCGAATCGCTTCCGGATACGTAAAGTGTTCGTGTTCCATCAGGAAAGTCACCACACTACCGCCTTTCCCGGAACTGAAATCTTTCCAAATTTGTTTCACGGGCGACACCATAAAGGAAGGCGAACGCTCGTCGGAAAACGGACTCAACCCTTTAAAATTACTACCGGCGCGCTTGAGCTGGACGAAATCGCCTATGACTTCCTCTACTCGAGCGGTTTCAAAAACTTTGTCTATGGTTTCGCGGGTAATCAAAATAGATTGTTAGATTGTTAGATTGTTAGATTGTTAGATTGTTAGAAATCATAAAAAAATCAAAGAGGGTAAATTTACACATTCAGAATTTAAAATTTAAAATTTAAAATAAAAAAGATGCTCCATTGCTGAAACATCTTTTTGAAGTATAAACTAACCAACCCGAGGCGCAGCCGAATTGTATGGAGCGCAGCGGAATAAAATCAAATTAATTGAAGTCGAAGCGCACTCCTAATGAAATATTATTTTGCTTGATGGCGTTGTCTTTGAACATCGGATTCAAATCGTATTTCAAATACAAACTGGTTTCCCCGTAACCGATGTAAGTACTCACACCATAAATGAAATCGTTTACGTTAAAATCGCCTTTTTCTTTTACAGAAATGTCGTTCCCATCAAGTTCATAACACAATTTTTGTTTTGATTTTACGCGCAATCCGGCATAACCACCGATGCCGAAACGCACGCTTTGGTGAGTTCTGAAGATTTTTTTACCGTCTTTTTCTTTGGCTTTGGTAAAGTCGAATTCCAAGTGAAGCGGTACAGTTACAAACACATTGCGCAAACGAGAATCTTTAAGATTGTTTCCAAAAGTTTGCAAATCGGTTTGATCGCCATTGGCTACAAATACACGATTATCGGTTGGACGCAAGTTGTTGTACATAACCGACATCCCGTATTTCAAATGCAATAAATTGTCGTTTTTAAACAAACGGGTATTCGATGTAAAACCCCATTCGTAGAAGTGCGAACCCCAGTATCTGAAGTCGGAATTAGCCACACTGCCATCAGTCACCAAGTTGTTCACTCCGGCAGCGAAAACGAATTGAGAAGTAGTTCTTCTTTCACCGGAAGTTCTCTTTTTAAGAATTGATTTTTTCATCCCTTTAAGATCTATGTAAAAGCTATCCGTAACTCTAAAAGTTGTTTCATTTACTTTACTTTCTACTTTTTGATTTACCAATTCTTTCAATTCTTCCTGTGCTTGACCCACGCGGGTTTCGATGTTTTTAGAACGGGTTTCGGCTAAAAGCAATTTCTTGGCGTCGGCTTGTTCTTTCGTAATAGTTCCGGCTTCCAATTCTTTGTTCACGGCTTCGATTTCGGCTTTGAGTGCCGATTTTTCTTCTTTGGTAATGTTGGCAATTTTTTCGGCTATGGCTCTCGCCTTGGCTTCAAAGGTTTCTTGTGCCACAGTTTTGCTGGCTAAAAGGCATAGAAAGAGTGCTAAGTAAATGGTAAAATTTCTCATGATAAATAAATTTAGATATGATTAATGATTGTTTAGTCGTTGTTTCTGTTGGCCAAA
>JBIIXM010000214.1:0-3655 GCA_044338435.1 Flavobacterium sp.
CGGCAGCGTTGCTCTTAGTGCTTTGAAGGACAAAAACCGTCGAGGCGTTTTTTATCCTTTGCAAACCTTTTCCAAAGCCAAAACCATCGACTACCGATCCGTTCCTATTTGTATAGAAGCAGAAACAGCGGATGATTTTCAAATTTTGGAAACTTTAGCAAAATCGATTTCAGAGTACACTTATGCTGTCAACTCGCAACAGCGACAAGCGTTACATGTAGCGGCGGTTTTTGTTTGTAATTTCACCAATCATTTGTACCAAATTGGCTCTGAGATTTGTATTGAAAATAATCTGACGTTTGATATCCTAAAACCTTTGATTCAGGAAACGGCTCAAAAAATAGCAACACTTAGCCCTGAAGCTGCACAAACCGGTCCGGCCAAACGCAAAGACACCCAAACCATTAACAAACACCTAGCATTTTTGACCGCGGAAAACCAAAAAGAAATCTATAAATTGCTGACCAAATCTATAATCGACCATGGAAAAAAGTTATAAAGAAATCATGAACCAAATTACCACCTTCATCTTTGATGTTGACGGTGTTTTAACCGATGGTTCGGTTCATGTGGCGCCTAATGGTGAAATGTTGAGAATTATGAATATTCGTGATGGTTTTGCCATGAAAGCAGCTATCGAAAGCGGCTATAATGTTTGCATCATATCGGGCGGCAACAACGAAGGCGTTCGCATCCGCTTGAAAAACTTAGGAATAACTGAAATTCATTTGGCTTCACCTGATAAAGTGGCTACTTTTAAAGAATACACCGAATTATACCAAATCCAACCGGAACAAGTTTTGTATATGGGCGATGACATCCCGGATTATCACGTAATGCAATTGGTAGGATTGCCCACTTGTCCGCAAGATGCCAGTCCGGAAATCAAGGCCATCTCCAAATACATTTCACACAAAAACGGCGGTAAAGGAGCTGTTCGCGAGGTTATAGAACAAGTCATGAAAGTGCAAAACAAATGGCATTTGTATTACAACGGACAACACGATTAAACCTAACCTTTTGATAAACTTTATCTAGACATATGAAATTCTTAAAACTCATTCGATACCAAAATTTAGTACTCATCGCCTTAATGCAACTCGTTTTAAGATATGGTTTTTTACAATTCCAAAACATTCCGCTTACCTTGTCTGATTGGCAATTCGGGCTATTGATTTTAGCTACACTTTGTATAGCTGCCGGCGGGTATGTGATTAACGATATCATGGACCAAGAAACAGACGCCATCAACAAACCCGGAAATGTAATTGTAGGCAAAAGCATTACTGAGGAAGTTGCTTACAATTGGTATTTCGGATTCAACATCGTGGGAATGTTGTTGGGGTATTATTTGGCAGATTTTGTCAACAAAACCTCGTTCTTCGGGATTTTTATTATCAGTTCGGCGCTATTGTATTTGTATGCCACCAGTTTAAAACAAATCGCCATAGTAGGTAATATCATAGTGGCTTTGGTATTGGCGTTTTCTGTCATTGTTGTAGGCCTTTTTGATGTACTGCCAATGATGAATTATGCCGGTATGGAACTTTGGGCCAATATGAAAATCATCTTATCAATTATAACCGATTATGCCATTTTTGCCTTTATCATTAACTTGATAAGAGAATTGGTTAAAGATGCTCAAGACATTGAAGGCGATCAAACCGAAGACATCCGCACTTTACCGGTAATCATCGGTATTGCAAAAACCACCAAAGTTATTTTCGGTCTCGCGCTAATTGCAATAGGACTTTTAGCTTGGTATATCAACGACCATTTGATGAATAACCAACTCTATCCTGCTGTGATTTATAGTTTGGTTCTTGTGATTGGTCCTATGCTTTTTTTCTTGGTTAAAATTTGGAATGCAAAGAGCAAAGAAGATTTTGCTTTGTTAAGCAAAGTATTGAAATACGTTATTTTATTCGGAGTATTATCAGTCGTAGTCATTAATTACAACATCAAATTAAATGGGTAATCAATTTTGCACTCATAAAATCATTTTGGCTTCCGGTTCGCCCAGAAGGCAACAGTTTTTAAGAGACTTACAGCTTGATTTCGAAATCAGACTCAAGGAAATAGCCGAGATTTACCCCGATCATTTGCAAGGTGTAGAAATCACGAACTACTTAGCACAACTCAAAGCCAATGCGTTTGAAGGCACACTTGAAGACCAAGAAGTGTTACTAACCAGCGATACCATTGTTTGGTTTGAAAACAAAGCTTTGGGAAAACCTAAAGATTATGAAGATGCCTTTGCCATGCTGAAAGCCATGTCGGGCAAAACACACGAAGTTATTACTTCTGTTTGCTTTAAAACCAATCAGAAAACAGAAACCGTTTTTGAAGTTACCAAAGTCACTTTTAAAAACCTGTCAGACGAGGTAATTCATCATTATTTAGAAAACTACAAACCCTTTGACAAAGCTGGGGCTTATGGTATACAGGAATGGATTGGGTTAATCGGCATTGCCAAAATTGAAGGCTCTTATACTAATGTAGTCGGGATGCCAACCGACGTGGTTTTTGAATATTTAACCAACTTATAATTTTTGAATGATGCGTTTTTTTGAATTGTATACCAAAGAATTATTTGCGACCGGATTAGTTTTTATAACGATCATCCTATTGCGTGTTATTGTGACCAAAGCCGTTAAAAAGTATTCCAAATCGCACACCGGAATTGAGAAAAGAACAAACTTAGTCATTAAATACATCCATTTGTTGATTAATATTTTGGCCGCCATTTCGTTGATTGTCATTTGGGGTGTTCAAAAAAATGATATTATGATTACGCTCTCCTCTATTGCGACTGTAGTTGGTGTGGCTATGTTTGCACAATGGTCGATTCTGAGCAATATTACTTCCGGAGTTATACTGTTTTTTTCATTTCCGTTTAAAATTGGAGATGTGATTAAAGTACACGACAAAGATTTCCCTTTTGAAGGCGAGATTATCGATATCAACGCCTTTCATACAGATTTAATTACCAAGGATGGAGAACGTTTAGTTTACCCGAATAACCTACTGCTCCAAAAAGGCATTTCTATTGTAAAGCCTAGGTTCGATGATCAAGAATTCACCGATTAATTAGACCTATACAAAGATTGTAAACTGTTGTTTTTTTGTCAATCTATATTCTCAATATACCGTAAATGCTATTATTTTTTTTAGTTAGTCACTCAGACTTCTGTTAAATCACATAAAGCAAAATACTATAGGCAACAGCACATAAAATTCATCATTAGACAGGTGTAGTTCTCAGATGGAACAGGGTATAGGTCAGTAAAAAGACTATAATCAATAAAAAAGATGCCGTAAGTAACTTCGCCTTTTTTATTTTAAAACGATTGAAAAAGACCGTTTAAAATAAAAAAAATCTTATTTAACTGTTGTTTTATAGCATTTCACCGATATAATTTTCTTTTAAAAGTGATTTTTTAATTAAATTTGCGATATTAATATGTGAAAACTGTTTTTTGTTAACCCCAAATTTACAAAATCATGAAAACACTTAAAACCCTACTGTTCGCAGTATGCATTTTTATGGCAGGTAATTCTTTAGCACAAAATACTGCTGCAATAAAGGAGAAGTTACCAATTGACAAGAAAACCAACTGTTATATCCGTTACCATTATTATCCTAATCTTCAAG
>JBIIXM010000213.1:0-3655 GCA_044338435.1 Flavobacterium sp.
GAGTATGGTAGAGTGGATCAAGCGGTAGCCAGAATGATTTTAGCTAAAATTTATTTGAATGCACAGGTATACATCGGTCAAGATCGTTTGGCTGACTGTGTTACGCAATGTAACCAAGTTATTGCTGGCGGTTACAGTTTGAATCCAAACTATTTGAACAACTTTACTGCGGATAACAGCTTGTCTTCTGAAATGATTTTCTCTCTTCAATCTGACGGTGTTGCTACTCAAAATTACGGTCCAACAACTGTTATGATTAACGGACAAGTTGGGTCTATTGAGCAAAATGGTACTGCTCTTGGCGTTGGTTCAGGAGGTTGGGGTGGCGCTTTGCGTTTGAGAAAACAGTTTGTTCAAAAATTTGAAGGATCCGATTTTGCTAACGATGATAGAAATACTATCATATCAGGTGTTAGAAACATTGACATTTCTGATGTGGCCAATCGTGATCAAGGATATATCTTGGCTAAATTTTCGAACAGAACTTCTACAGGTGTAGCCGGAATCAATTCAACTTTTGTGGATACTGATTTCCCTTTATTCCGTTTAGCCGACGTTTATTTAATGTATGCTGAATGTGCTGCTAGAGGTGCGGCAGGAGCTTCACTTTCACAAGCGGTAACTTATGTTAATGCTTTAAGAGAAAGAGCTAACAACGGAAATACAGCAGCAAATATTTCTGCTAACGAATTGACGTTGGATTTCTTATTAGACGAAAGATCAAGAGAATTACACTGGGAAGGTCACAGAAGACAAGATTTGATTCGCTTCGGTAAATACACCGGAGGAAGTTACAATTGGGCTTGGAAAGGAAATGGTTCAAACGGTATTGCGATCTCTGCAAACCTTGCTTTGTTCCCAATTCCAACAGCTTCTTTGGCAGCTAACCCTAACTTAACTCAAAACCCTGGTTATTAATAACATTATAAACTATAAATTACAAAAGAAATGAAAAATATATTTAGAAACATTTTAGCTGTAGCGCTTATCAGTGGATTTGCTTCTTGTACAGATGAACAAGATTTAAAATTTTTAGACAATGCAGCTGAGTTCAGAATCCTTTCTCCGGTATCTGGTGATGCTGTTGCATTAAGCCCGGAAACACCTACTAACCCAGGTTTGTCAATGACATGGGAAGACATGGATTACGGTACGCCAACGCAAGTTACCTATACGGTGCAAGTTGATAAATCAGGAGATAACTTTGATACTCCGGTTGATTTAGTAAGTACAAACAATACTTATGTAACTGTAACTTCAGATGCCTTAAACGGTGCTTGTTTAGCAGCTGGATTAACGCCTTTCTCACAAGGAGGTTTAGAGATCAGAGTTAAATCTACTGTTGGTTCTCCGGCTAGTGAGGAAAAATTCTCGACAGTAATTACTTATTTGGTTACGCCTTATTCTTCTGAATTGCCAAAATTAGCAGTTCCTGGGAATCACCAAGGTTGGAATCCTCCAACGGCACCAAGAATTGCTTCTTCTGCTTTCGGTCAAACTGACTATGAAGGATACGTTTGGTTAGATGGTGGTTTCAAATTTGTTGGTCCGGATCCTGCAGGTAACTACAACTGGGGTAACACTGATTGGGGTGATGATGGTTCGTTCTCAGGTGTTTTAGCAGAATCTGGAGAGTCTGATATCACAGCAACTGCAGGATACTACAGAGTTAGAGCTAACACTACTACTTTATTGTACACAGTTGAACCAACTACTTGGGGTATTGTTGGTGCAGCTACTCCAGGAGGCTGGGATAACAGTACTGGGTTAACTTACAACTCCACTACCCAAAAATGGGAAGGTGTAGTAACTTTAACTGCTGGTGAGTTTAAATTCAGAGCCAATAATGCTTGGAGTATCAACTTAGGAGGTGATCCAGACGGAGACGATTCGATGAACTATGATGGTCCGAACTTATCGGTTGATGCAGGAGGAACTTACAATGTAGTTCTTGATTTAAGCAACCCAAGAAAATATTCTTATTCTGTTACACTTCAATAAGTCTATATGAATAACTAAAAAAGGGTTTCCTTTAGGAGACCCTTTTTTTAAATTTTAAGCTATGAAAAAAGTTATTTTATTTGTTTTAACAGGGTTATTTGTGAATATCGCTATAGGTCAAGTTTCTTGGCAAGGTGGTTCCAATCCAGACGCAACGGCTTCGGCCACCATTCTATTTGATAAAACAGGAACCGGTTTGGCAACCTATACCGGTACAATTTATGCCCATACCGGAGTTACCTTGAACGGAACACCATGGCAAAGTGTAAAAGGATCTTGGGCAGATAACACTACACAACCCGCACTAACCTTAGTTTCAGGAAATATTTATAAGTTAGATTTAACGCCTTCAATTTTGGCTTTCTACGGAGTTTCTTCCGGTTCAGTAACCAAAATTAATATGGTTTTCAGAAACTCAGCAGGTAATGCACAAACCACCAATTTAACTTTGGATGTGGGAGCCTTTCAAGCCGCATTATTAAGTCCGTCTGAATACAGCAATACCATTATCAATAGCGGTCAAAGTTTGACCATCTCAGCTTCCAATACTAATGGTTCAGCTAATTATAATTTGTTGGCGAATGGAGTAAGTATCAATACTGCTTCCGGAGCAAACTATAGTTATACTGACACCAATATCACTGTTAATAAAGCCTATGAGTTACAAATCACCCAAGGGAGTACTTTCTTTACCAAATCTTTTGGAGTGATTGTAAATGGCGGAACTGCTAATCAGGCAATGGCAAGCGGTTTAGAAGATGGAATCAATTACAACGCTACTGATGCGACCAAAGCAACATTGGTTTTAGATGCGCCGGGCAAAGATTTTGTATATGTAGCAGGGAGCTTCAATAACTGGCAACCCGGAACTAATTATTTAATGAAGAAAGATCCGGGAACAGGAAAGTTTTGGTTAGAATTAACCGGACTAACTTCCGGACAAAATTATACTTACCAATATTGGGTTGTTGATGCTACACCAACTACCAACTCTCCGGCTGTTGTAAAAACCGCCGATCCATACTCAACACTCGTTTTATCTCCTTTTGATGATCCTTATATTCCATCCGCTAGTTACCCTAACTTGCCGGCTTATCCAACCGGACAAGAAAGAGAGGTCACTGTTTTAAAAACAGGACAAACGCCTTACAATTGGAGTACGGCTACTACTAACTTTGTAAAACCTAAAAAAGAAGATTTAATAGTTTATGAGGTTTTAATACGCGATTTTGACGCCGACAGAAACTTCCAAGACTTGATTGACAAAATTGATTACTTCAAAAATTTAAATATCAATGCTATTCAGTTAATGCCGGTAATGGAATTTGAAGGCAATGAAAGCTGGGGTTACAATACCTCGTTTCATATGGCCTTGGATAAATTTTACGGTACTGCTGATAAATTCAAGCAGTTCATCGACTTATGTCACCAAAACGGGATTGCAGTTATTTTAGACGTAGCCCTAAACCACGCTTTCGGAAGAAACCCAATGGTAAGAATGTGGATGAAAGATGCTGACGGCGACGGTTGGGGTGATCCAGCTGCCGATAATCCTTACTTTAATGAGTTCGCCAAACATAGTTATAGTGTAGGGTCTGATTTTAATCACTCACAAGCCAGAACCAAATACTACACCAAAAGAGTAGTAAAACAA
>JBIIXM010000215.1:0-3653 GCA_044338435.1 Flavobacterium sp.
GCGGGATTTGCAGTAGTCACATAAACCGCTTCTAAATTCAATGTAGCCGCCATCGGATCACCGGCCCAAATGATAGAACCACCTTTTTTAACTTCAAATTTCTTGTCGATTAAACCACCATATTTAAAATTATACGAACCTTCTAAGGCTATAAAATCACCAAACATCTCAAACTTACCCATCGTATTGATTCGGAACAATAAAGTTCCGTATCCTTTGCCTTTCATTCCGTGTCCGGAATCGCGGTTCAAAATCACTTCAATATCGGCATCTTTGGTAATCTCAAAATTGAAATCTAATTCGAGACCATTATACTTTTTGTTCAGCGCTAATTTATCCTTATTGTTCTTGTTTTTCTCAGCCGGCGTTTTGAAATGAATAAAACTATTTTCTTCTACAGACTCAGCTTCATTAATGGGAATTTTAACATCGGTACCTTTGGCAGATTCCGCATTAACGGTTATCATCAAGCTTTCGGTTGGTCCTTTTATGGTGGCCGATCCATTCATGAATGCCTGACCAAAATAAGCCGCATCTTCGTGGTCTTTGGTGTTCAACGCTAACAATCGATTGGAATTAACAGCCAAATCCAACTGCCAATCGCCAAACTGTTTGTGTTTGATAAAACCGCTCAAACTGCCTTGTGTATCAAATTTGGTATCGGTGATTGTGGTTTCACGTATGATGAATTTGTTTTCGGTTACGTCAACTATGGAATTGTTTACAAATTGGTAATCGGTATTCAAATACGGTATCGTTAGTCCGGCTTCGTTGATAAAGAGTCGACCGTTGTAATCCAAACTATTGATATTCCCGTCTATTCGAGCATTTCCTGAGGCAAATCCGCGAATGTTGGTAATTACATCGCCGCCAATTTTACTCAATATCCCCAAATTGAACTTGTCAAAACTCAAATCAACATCCAACAAAGTTTGATCGTCTACAATTTCCAATTTACCGTCGGCTTCAAAGGAATCAAAATTGTCATTTTCCAGATTAGAAGTCAGGTAAAACTTCTTGAGCGATTCATCACCTGAAATATCCAAATTCAGTTTACCCAAAGCAATACCGTTAACCGACAGACTGTCGATTTGCAAGGTTGATGTTGGCTGAAAGACCGTATTGGTTTGTTTGAAGTTGACTTTCCCGTCCAAAATACCGTCAAAACGAAACTTATCGACGTCGGGTGTGACTTTATTCAGATTGACATCTTTGAAAGACAACTGTAGATCTTTATTGACTTTATCCGCAATCAAGCCTACAAAATTGATGCTCTGATTTTCGTGTGAAAGGATTAAATCTTGGAAAGAGAAATTGGTCAGTTTTTTATCGAAAACAATCTTATTCGCCTTTAAATCATCTTTTTCATTCAGATACCATAAGTAATCTTTGAACTGCAACTCCGATTTGGTAAACCCAACCACATTTTTGTTTTCGTTGTTAATGGTATGGTAAAAATTCAGGTTGTAAAAATCCAGTCCTTTTTTGCCGCCTTTGAACTCGGTTCTAAACTGCAAAGTATCATTAGCAAAGGTATTAATCATACTGAAATCCCTGATTTTGTAATGCTTCGTTTTGATAGAATCCAACTGAACATAAGCGTTGTACAATGGATTTTGGTTGTCGACTTGCAAAATAACGTTATCAAAAACATTCTCATAAGCGGTGACTTGCTTCGAATTAAAATCGAGGTTGAAATTCTTGCTGTCGGAACCGATATTTCCTTTCAACTGTGTGTTGGCCGACAGTGAAATATCAGGATTAAAGATTTCGATAATCTTGCTGTTGATATCGAAATTAAATTTCAGGTATTGTCCCGGCAAAACCTTGTTGGGTTTGTAATTGGCATAAAAACTACCCAGAGAGTTTTCTACCATTTTTTGTACCTGATTGAATTTATATTTACCAACCACTGCGCCTTGAATGGCATCGGGCGAATTGACAATGATGGTTCTTTCACCATTGTTGTCAAAACTCGAATTGACCTCCAGTAAATCGACGAAGTAAATGTCTTTTTTATTCTGATACGATGCATTACTCAATACCAAATTACCCTTGAGATTATCAAACGAATTCCCGGTAGCCTTTACTACGATATCGCCTTTGAAAACCGCAATAGAATCTTTAAGAAAATTGAGTTTGTCCAGATTGACATAATCAATTTTACTGTGGAAATCATAAATGTTTTCTTTGGCCGATAAATCTACCGTTCCGTTGAAATCCATGTACAAATTAGGATCATTCGCGATTACTTTTCCGGAGAAAATGGGTTGTTTGAACTTCCCGTCTACTATAATATTGCTGTAATTGTAGTTGTTGAATTTCAACTTGTAAATATCGCCTACAAAAGACGTATTAAGGTATTTTTGGGTAAATCCTTGGCCTTCTATATCCAAATCAAGACTCGCACGTCCAATGGTTTTGTCGTTAATTAACGTTCCGATGTCAAAATTATCAAGGATAACATAGCCTTTGTATTGGGCATTGTCGATGTTATCGATATTCGACATTTTCAAACTCGATTCTACCAAACCCAAAGCGGTATTCATTACAAAATCGGCTTCAATATGTTTTTGGGTGACTTCTGCCTCGCCCGTAAATTGAAACTGTCCGAGTTTTTGTAAAGATGTTGGTAATTTTTTACCGAGTATGTTGGGCAATAACTTTGTTAGATTATTGTAGTTGGAAGAGATTTTATCAAAATCGCCTTTCATGTAAAACTCACCCGGACTGCGCGGAAATAGATTTTTAAAATTGACATCGCCGCGAATAATCGAGTTTTTATCGTCTCTCAAATACAAATTGGTCGCTACAAAATTATTGAGTGTACCTTTGATTTTAGATTTCAGAAAGAAGGTTTTGTTCTTCCCTAATTCGGCATAAAAATGACGAATATCGTTGGTGGCGATAGTTGCTTTATCCAAGGCAACGTCAAAAACCACTTTGTTGTTGAAGTTGCTGAAGTCTTTGTTTTCTCGGCTGTAACTCAGAATCACCTTGCCTTCCAAATAGGATTCATCGGTTTTGAGTGTCAGATTTTCCAAACTGATGTTTTTCTTGGTATACCCAAAATCGGCCGTCAAATTTTTTACATACAAACCGCGATGGTCTTGAAAAGACATTTCAGCAATTTGTGCTGTTACATTTGGGCCTTTTATTTTGAATTGTTTCAGATGCGCATTGAGTTTGGTAAAATCGGCATCTTTCGGAACGGCTCTGTTGTAATCGGTTATAGTAAAATGAGAATTCTTGATGTACACATTTCCTGATGTCATTAAAAACTTCCCGGAGCCCGGCTTGCCATCGTCAAAAGCGGCGACAAACAAATCTAAGTTGGTGTCTTTTTCCTTTTTGTAGTTAACGATGTTCAAAGTTAAATCGTCAAACCGCAAATCACCGAATCGGAGTTTACCATCAACTAAATTCTTAAAATCTAAAATACTGGTTTTAATTCTGTCGGCGTAAATCAGCGTGTCCTTGTGATGGTCTAACACCAAAACGGTTTTGAGCTTAACGCCGCCAAAAACGGTAATCGCTACTTCGTCGATGTTGATATTAGTACCAAAATCTTTATTGAGTTTATCCGTAGCGTAATGTGCAATTTTGGTTTGTACCACCGGAAGGGAAAGCGCAAAAGCCAGTAATAGCAACAG
>JBIIXM010000216.1:0-3649 GCA_044338435.1 Flavobacterium sp.
CGAACAACAGTATTGCAAAAATATGTAGTAAAAACTTCCTCATACCGAATTAAAATTGAAAATAGATAAAATCTGTAATATCAGAGTAAACACCTAATGTAATGATGCTAAACAGAATGACCCCTAATCTGACATAAGTCCACTTTCCGAAAAAAGGGTGTTCTTTTTCTCTTGAAATCCATTCGAAACACAAAAAGAACATAATTAGTAAAAGCAATTCAGCTGAATACCTTTCTATTGATAAATATTGCAATCCATTCTTGAAATTAAACTGAAACAAGTTGACCAAATATTTAAAAGCTAAGGAAATGGAATCAGCCCTAAAAAAGATCCAACTGATTAAAACTAAAAAGAAAGTAGAAATCATTGCCAATAATTCTCTCAGACTAGGAAACAGTCTTCCTTTTGCGACTATTTCCATATTATTCCTATTAGTATTGGTTAGTAAGAGCGGCAAGAAATAAAAGGCATTGAGAGCGCCCCAAACAATGAATGTCCAATTAGCACCATGCCAAAATCCGCTGACTATAAAGATCACAAATGTATTCCGAATTTTTGTCCATTTTCCGCCTTGACTACCACCCAAAGGAATGTAAAGATAATCACGAAACCAAGAGGATAAAGATATGTGCCAACGGCGCCAAAACTCAGCGATATCCCGGGAAAAATAAGGAAAATTAAAGTTCCGAAGTAAATCAATTCCGAAAAGTTTTGCTGTACCCAGCGCAATATCTGAATACCCTGAAAAATCCCCGTAAATCTGAAAAGAAAAATAAAATGCACCAAGCAACAATGAAATTGAATTCATGCTTTCATAATTCGAAAAAATCTCATTTGCGTATTGAGCACAGCTGTCCGCAATGACCATTTTTTTAAACAAGCCCCAGATAATTTGGTAAATTCCCTCTATGGCTTGATCTGAATTAAAAATTCTTCTTCTCTTTATTTGCGGTAATAAATGGGTAGCTCTTTCAATTGGACCGGCTACTAAAAGAGGAAAAAAACTAACGAATACCGAGTAATCTATAAAATTCTCCTCCGCTTTAATTCGGCCTTTATAAATGTCTATAACATAAGATAGTCCATGAAAAGTGTAGAACGAAATCCCGACAGGCAATATTACGTTGAGTGTCCAAGGATGTATTTCGAAACCAAAACCGGCTATTGCTGTTGCAAAAGATTCTACGAAAAAATTGTAATATTTGAAAAGCCCCAAAAAGCCTAAGTTGACCAATATACTTATCCAAAACCAAGTCTTTTTGGTGTTCTGATTTTCGGTTTGCGCCATTTTTAACCCAGTGAAATAATCTAATAAAGTTGAAAATATCAACAGGAATAAAAATCTCCAATCCCAACAAGCGTAAAAAAAATAGCTGGCAACAAGTAATAATAAATTCTGGGCTTTTAAATTCTTATTCGTTACAAACCAATATAAAACAAAAACTACAGGAAGAAAGATTGCGAAATTTAGAGAATTAAAAAGCATTGTTTTTCAGATATTTAAAACTTAAAATGAGATTTGAAGAACATAATTAAATACCGAATTATAAGAAAAGAAATAAAAAACCAAATATAATATTAATTCTTGAAGTAAGATAAAAGCGTAAACTTTTTGATTGCTTAATCTCATTTTAAAACAAATATGGTTTGACAAAGTCCATTTCGTATTTACAAACCATTAATAAAACAAATAATCTTTAGCCCAAATAAAAAAGCATCTCGAAATGAGATGCTCTTTTAAATTATAGTGAAGCTATTACTTCTGTTTAAACGCTTTTACACCCGGAAAATAAGCCGTGCTGGCTAATTCTTCCTCAATGCGCAACAATTGGTTGTATTTCGCCATACGGTCGGAACGCGAAGCAGAACCGGTTTTGATTTGACCACAGTTTAGCGCCACGGCTAAATCAGCTATAGTGTTATCTTCTGTTTCTCCCGAACGGTGAGACATTACCGAAGTGTAACCCGCATTGTGTGCCATATTTACGGCAGCGATAGTTTCGGTTAAAGTACCGATTTGGTTTACTTTTACTAAGATAGAATTGGCAATCCCTTTTTCAATTCCGGTAGCCAAACGTTGTACATTGGTTACGAATAAATCGTCGCCTACCAATTGCACTTTGTCTCCTACCAATTCGGTTAAGTATTTCCATCCATCCCAATCATCTTCGTACATACCGTCTTCAATGGAAATGATTGGATAGTTAGCCGCCAAGGAAGCCAAATACTCGGCTTGCTCTTTGGATGTTCTTACTTTTCCGGTAGCACCTTCGAATTTAGTGTAATCGTATTTTCCGTCTACATAAAATTCGGAAGCAGCACAGTCTAAAGCAATCATTACTTCGTCTCCGAATTTGTAACCGGCATTTTCTACTGCTTTTTTAATAGTATCCAAAGCGTCTTCAGTTCCACCGGCTAAGTTTGGTGCAAAACCACCTTCATCACCAACGGCTGTCGACAAATCTCTATCGTGTAATACTTTTTTCAAGTTGTGGAAAATCTCTGTTCCCATTTGCATGGCGTGGGTAAAGTTTTGGGCTTTAACCGGCATAATCATAAACTCTTGGAAAGCGATTGGCGCATCAGAGTGTGAGCCACCGTTGATAATATTCATCATCGGTACCGGTAAAGTATTGGCAGAAACACCGCCAACGTAACGGTATAAAGGCAAACCTAACTCGTTTGCAGCCGCTTTAGCCACTGCTAAAGAAACACCTAAAATAGCATTGGCACCTAAGTTAGATTTGTTGGCAGTTCCGTCTAAATCAATCATCAATTGGTCGATATGGTTTTGTTCGAAAACAGAAACGCCCATCAATTCCGGAGCAATTTTAGTATTTACATTCTCCACTGCTTTCAAAACTCCTTTTCCCATGTAGGCTTTGCCACCATCTCTTAACTCCACCGCTTCGTGTTCGCCGGTAGAAGCACCACTGGGAACAGCAGCGCGACCTAAAACACCATTTTCGGTTACTACATCTACTTCAATAGTCGGATTTCCTCTGGAGTCCAAGATTTGTCTTGCATGTACTTTGATAATAATACTCATTTTTATAATATTAAATATTTGATATTAGATTTTAGATATATCACAAATATATTTCATCTTTTTTTAGGAATTTGACAATTGAGCCGAATGTTATTAACGCAAACGATTTAGTATAGTCGAATTTTCAGAAGCGAGTGGTTCGGGCTTTTTTGTTGTCCATTTTCCCGCTTTACGAGTTGCGTGGCAACTTCTCCAATCGGGGCTAGTTAGGTAACCTTAAACCGTTTGTAAGCTTTTGGCTTTTTCGATATTGGTTACAAACTCGTCAAACAAATACTCGGCGTCATGCGGTCCGGGACTGGCCTCAGGATGGTATTGCACTGAGAAACACGATTTCGATTTCATTCGCATCCCGGCAACCGTATTGTCGTTGATGTGATAGTGTGTGATTTCTAAATCAGGATGCTTTTCTAATTCTTCACGGTTTACCGCAAAGCCATGGTTTTGCGAAGTGATTTCGCCTTTACCCGTTAGGATATTCATTACCGGATGGTTGATACCACGGTGACCGTTGAACATTTTATAAGTTGACACTCCGTTAGCCAAGCCAATAATCTGATGTCCTAAACAGATGCCGAAAACCGGTTTATCTGAAGCAAT
>JBIIXM010000217.1:0-3586 GCA_044338435.1 Flavobacterium sp.
ATCAGTTAATCTTCGAAACCATTCCAAATGATATTCGATTGAAAAACGACTTGAACTTAGAGGCTCCCATGACCGAATATGAGTACTTGTCCCACATTCAGGAATTAGGTCAAAAAAATAAATTATTCAAATCCTATATTGGTTTAGGATACCATCCTACTATAGTGCCGGCTGTAATCCAAAGAAATATTTTTGAAAATCCGGGTTGGTATACTGCTTATACGCCGTATCAAGCCGAAATTGCACAAGGCCGATTAGAAGCAATTTTGAATTTCCAAACCATGGTAATGGAATTGACCGGAATGGAAATCGCCAACGCTTCCCTATTAGATGAAGGAACCGCTGCCGCCGAAGCCATGGCTTTACTTTACGATGTTCGTACTCGTGACCAAAAGAAAAACAACACCTGTAAATTCTTCGTCTCCGAAGAAATTTTACCGCAAACCTTATCTGTGTTGCAAACGCGCTCTACGCCTATCGGTGTGGAATTGGTAGTTGGTAACCACGAAACTTTTGATTTTTCATCCGATTTCTTCGGAGCCATTTTACAATATCCGGGCAAGTTCGGACAAGTTAATGATTATGCTTCCTTTATTGCCAAGGCGAATGAAAACGAAATTAAAGTCGCTGTAGCCGCTGATATTTTATCACTCGCCAAATTGACTTCTCCGGGAGAAATGGGTGCTTCAGTAGTGGTAGGAACTACACAGCGTTTCGGAATACCGATGGGCTTTGGTGGACCACACGCCGCTTTCTTTGCGACTAAAGAGGAATACAAACGCTCTATGCCGGGAAGAATCATCGGAGTATCTATAGATGCCAACGGAAAACGTGCTTTGCGTATGGCATTGGGAACTCGTGAGCAACACATCAAACGTGAAAAAGCGACTTCTAACATCTGTACTGCACAAGTTTTATTGGCGGTAATGGCCGGAATGTATGCCGTTTTTCACGGACCGAAAGGATTAAAATACATCGCCAACAAAGTACATGCTTCAGCAGTAACTTTGGCCGATGCTTTGAATAAATTAGGCGTTTACCAAACCAATACCGCTTTCTTTGATACGATTTCAGTAAAAGCAGACGCGGTTAAAGTAAAAGCCATAGCCGAAAAACAAGAGGTTAACTTCTTTTACATCGACAACCAAACGATTTCGATTTCCTTAAACGAAACGACTTCGTTAAGCGATTTAAATCAAATCATAGCCATTTTTGCAGAAGCAACCGGTAAAGAAGCTTTTACCGTTTCAGGTTTAAGTTCCCAAAATAATTTTCCTGCTTCGCTTGAAAGAACTTCAACGTTTTTACAGCACGAAGTATTCAATAACCATCACTCTGAATCACAGTTGATGCGTTACATCAAAAAATTAGAGCGCAAAGATTTGTCGTTAAACCACTCCATGATTTCTTTGGGTTCTTGTACGATGAAACTCAATGCGGCTGCTGAAATGTTGCCTTTGTCGATGCCAAACTGGAACAGCATTCACCCATTTGCCCCGGCAGATCAAACAGAAGGTTATCTTACCATGTTAAAAAAACTGGAGCAACAGCTGAATGTAGTAACCGGATTTGCAGGCACCACTTTGCAACCCAATTCTGGTGCGCAAGGCGAATATGCCGGTTTGATGGCAATTCGTGCTTACCATTTGTCACGCGGTGATTCTCACAGAAATGTGTGTTTGATTCCGTCTTCGGCACACGGTACCAATCCTGCTTCAGCGGCTATGGCCGGTATGCAGATTATCGTAACCAAAACGATGGAAAACGGTAATATCGATGTGGAAGATTTGAGAGCGAAAGCCATTGAGCACAAAGATAATTTGTCGGCCTTAATGGTGACTTACCCGTCAACCCACGGTGTATTTGAGAGTGCTATTTGCGAAATCACTAAAATTATTCACGATAATGGTGGTTTAGTCTACATGGATGGCGCTAACATGAACGCCCAAGTTGGTTTGACTAATCCAGCTACTATTGGTGCCGATGTTTGTCACTTAAACTTACACAAAACATTTGCTATTCCACATGGCGGTGGCGGTCCTGGTGTTGGTCCGATTTGCGTTAACGAAAAATTGGTACCATTCTTACCTACCAATCCTATTGTAAAAGTTGGCGGCGAACAAGCCATTACAGCCATCTCATCCGCACCATACGGTTCTGCTTTGGTTTGCTTGATTTCTTATGGTTACATCACCATGTTAGGCGCTGAAGGTTTGAAAAAATCAACAGAGCACGCCATTTTGAATGCCAATTATATGAAAGCCCATTTGGAAGAACACTACCCGGTTTTATATTCAGGTGAAATGGGACGCGCGGCCCACGAAATGATTTTAGATTGTCGTGCTTTCAAACAAAACGGTATCGAAGTAACCGATATTGCCAAACGTTTGATGGATTACGGTTTCCACGCACCTACGGTTTCTTTCCCGGTAGCCGGAACTTTAATGATCGAGCCAACGGAGTCAGAAGACTTAGCAGAATTAGATCGTTTTTGCGACGCTATGATTGCCATCAGAAAAGAAATTGAAGTTGCATCGGCTGATGACCATAATAACGTATTGAAAAATGCACCGCATACTTTGGCGATGCTTACTGCAGATACTTGGAGCTATCCATACACTCGTGAGCAAGCGGCTTATCCTTTAGAGTACATACACGAAAACAAATTCTGGCCAAGTGTTCGCCGAGTAGATGATGCTTACGGAGACAGAAACTTAGTTTGTTCTTGTGCGCCGATTGAAGCGTATATGTAATTTGAAGTACGAAGTAATAAATAAAAGGTTCCAAGTTGTATAATTTGGAACCTTTTTTTCAGAACCGGTTTTTTTACAAATTCAAAAACGACCAATGAACGACATTCAAAATCAAGACGATTTATATTTATTAGTAGATGAATTCTACAAAAAGCTCTTATCCGATGAGTCTATAAGTTATATTTTCACTAATGTAGTAAAAATAAAACTCGAAGAACATTTACCCATATTGGTTACCTTTTGGTCACAAGCAATTTTAGGCACCGGTGGATATACCCACAACCTAACGCAGATTCATTTGGATGTCAACACCAAATCTTACTTATCACCGGAATTATTTAAGATTTGGCTCAATCATTTTTACAACACGGTCGATGAAAACTTCAAAGGGCAAAAAGCAGAGCAAATCAAAACACAAGCCTTAAGTATCGGAACAATTATGCAAATTAAAATTGTCCAACAACAAGGTGATAAATTATAGCATTCTTATTTTTAGCTAAGTTTTGCTAAACAATTCACAATTCTTTTAAAAAAAGAAACCTTCCTTTACCAACTATTGATTTTATTAATAATTTAGTGTTGAAATCATTAGCATATGAATATAAAAATAACCGGTTCGGGATGTTACATTCCCACCGAGATCGTGACCAATTCCGATTTTACCAAGCACGTTTTTTTAAACGATGACGGTACGCCTTTCCCCTTACCTAACGAAGTTATTACCGAAAAATTTTACGATATTACAGGCATCGAAGAACGACGTTATGTTACCGATAATTTACTAACCTCCGACATAGCCGCTATAGCTGCCAAAAAAGCGATTGAAAAGGCCG
>JBIIXM010000218.1:0-3573 GCA_044338435.1 Flavobacterium sp.
CAAAGACCAAATCAACGTAAATAGTGTTTTTTGTAAAAAAGTTAAACCGTTTTGCTAGTGATAGCGAAGTTTACAAAGTTTTTAATTACTTAAACGGATGTCGTTGTTGCCAAGTCAAAGTAGGTTCTAATTTTGGGAATACTCTCGGTAATAGTCGGTTAACCCAAGCGCTGGTATGGTAAATAAAGCCGGACATCATTACCGGTTCTGCGCCTATAGAACTTTTGATTTCTAAGGCAGTTCTTCCGAAAATGATTTTTTTAAACCGGTTGTCAATACCAAATTGCGTCATATTGTACAGCATATTCAGGTACAACATTTTTTCTTTCTGGATTTGCTCGTCGTAACCCAGAAAATAAGTTTCTAAAACATTGCCGTTAAGCAAAAGAGAATGAAACCCAATTAATTTTTCTTCCCAAAAATAGCCTGTCAAACGAAATCGGTCACCACAGTGTTTTTTAAACACGGAAAAATGGTTCTTTGCCAGAAAAAACGTGTTGAATGGCGCATTCTTAGCCACGTGATGGTAGAGTTCGTAAATTCTTTCTTCGCAGGTTGTGATTTCCCCAAGTGACAATTCTCGAATTGCAATTCCGTCTGCCTTTTTGTGGGCTCTTTTGTATTGGTCACGGTATTTTTTGGTAAACGCACCGATATACGCTTCATGGTTTTGCCAACTTTCCTGCAGTTCAAAAATCATATTCGGTTGGGTTTTGAATTCGTATACCGCTTTAAAACCATGATTTTTAAGTTCGTCCGAGCAATGCTGATAGAAGTCTTTAAAAGAAACAATATGAATTTTTATGCCTTTTTGCTTGAAATAGGTAGTAATGGATTGTGCACAATCTAAAAGCAAATCGCTGATACATTTAAAATCAACTGTCTTGGAAAAGGCATAACCGTTCTGACCTGTAATCATATTGTTGCCTAAAAAGAGAACATGAGAGGCGAAGTTTTTAAAAATGAAATTGCGGACATAAGTTTTCATGCATTGATCACGCTCTCCAAACGACTCTAATTTATTCAAATCGAGGTATTGAGATAAAGCAACGCCAATCAAATCTGAACCCTCAAAAATACCAATGTAAAAACACTGCATATTGGTGGGAGCCGAGTTTTCCAATACTTGTAAGTAATGGGTTTGCAGGAAAATATTAGCCACAGCAACTTCGTCCCATGACTTTGGGAGGTTTGCCGTAGCTGCGTAAATTTGAAATGAAAAGCTGTTTGCCATAAAAAAATCGCCCCACAAATGTAGAGCGATTGGGTTATAATAAAATGTTAATTATTGCCACCCGCACAAAATGGCACCCATAATAGTAAAGGAAACAATCCAATATCCGGAGGTAATTAAGATGTATTTCCATGATTTTTGCTCAAACAAACTGTTGATGGCCGTCATAGGAAGTGCAAAAAACAATCCGGTCATAAAGCCGTGCAAAGCACCATGCTTAAATGTTCTGAAAGCTGTTCCGTAATCTGACATAAAGGCTGCGTAAGAAGGTTTAGCGGTTTCAATAAATTCAGGGCCGCCAATCATTCCCAAAGCACCAAATTGGTGAATTACCAAAACAGGCATTAAAAAAGCCAACATAAAAGAGAAGAAAATAGTCAACCCGAAAACTTTAAGCATACTGGATTGTCTTGCTTTTTCTTCGGTCATTCCGGTTTCTTTCATCCATATGGTTCCGAAAACTTTCGGATTGTACCATACAAATCCAACGAGTAAAGTTACTAACGTTGATGCTAAAACAGCGTAAAGATTAAATGGCATAATAATAGTTTTATGGGTTAGTATACCAAAGATAACTAAATTAATTTTCAACCTATAATTTTATTTAATGTAAGATAAATACTTAATTAATTTCACAAAACGTGCATTTCGTCGATTTTTTTTGTTTTTTGACGAATACAGTTATAAGTTTACACCGTCATTAACCCCAAATATATATGATATGAAATCTATTTTTACTTGCTTAGCAGTATTCTTTTTATCGGCCTCAGTATTTGCTGAAGTGTCTTCTACTGAAAAAAATGCATTAATAAAATTGTACAAAAACACTAAAGGTGCACAATGGACCAACAAATGGGATTTAAAATCACCGGTGTCCACTTGGTATGGAGTAGAAGTTAAAAACGATAAAGTTACGGCTATCAAATTAATCAATAACAATTTGGTTGGTGAATTGCCTGCTGAGATTGGGGATTTAACGGCATTAGAAGTTTTGAATTTATTCAGAAATGATATTTCAGGAACTTTGCCTGAAACTTTAGGAAATCTTAAAAGTTTGACTAAGTTGAACGTAGCTTTCAATAAAATTTCAGGTTCATTACCGGAAACATTGGGAAGTGCTTCTCAGTTAAAATCGATTGAGTTACACATGAATCGTTTAACCGGTGTTTTGCCAACAGCTATTGGAAGTTTAGCCAATTTGGAAACATTATCGTTATTCAACAATGAGATTGAAGGTGCTATTCCAACTTCTTACTACCAATTGAAATCATTAAAAGTTTTATTGTTGAACAGTAATAAGTTAACCGGTAAATTGGAGAAAGAAGTATCTAGCTTGAGTTCTTTAGAAACCTTAAGTTTATTTGAAAACAAAATGGACGGACAAGTGCCTTTCGATTTAGAGAAATTGAAAAACTTGAAAGAAATGAATATCTCTTACAACATGTTCAATGGTTTTGTGACTAAAAACTTAGCCAAATTGGATACACTAAACATGACGATGGTTAATGAGCAAGGAGTTGCTACAACGCTAAAAGTGAATATCGATAAGAATTCAGCTTTTGCCGCAGATGAATAAGAAAAAAATTGGATTGGTTTAAATAGTAAAAAAGGTCTCAAAGTTATTTTTTTGAGACCTTTTTTAATATTATTCAGCCACTAACTTAGCCGTACTTCTGTACAAATAGTTGTTGTAAATATGTCTTCTGGCAAATCTACTCGGTGACTCTGCATTGATCATTTTGATGTATGCCGGTCTCAAAACCCCAAAATATTCAAAAGAACTGCCGTCCAACAACGTGATGTACAGCACGCTATTCTCGTAATAAAAATCAGCAATATTAGTAGTTGATGTAATTCGGTCGTATTCGGCTTTGTCTTTCTCCATCGTTTCGGGAGCAATGCTCACTAAAAAGTGGTAAGCAGCAATAATCTCTTTGCTTTTCTCTTCTGCCAAATGCCTTTCGTGCTCATCTACTATAGCATCCGGATGGCACTCTTTCATGCTGTTGCGGTAGATGGTTTTCAACTCTTTTAAGGTTGCGGTCTTGGTAACGCCGAGCAAAGTTCTGTACTCGACAATTTTTTTCATATTCATAGATTGCCTTTTGCTATAAAAAAAGCCACTCTTTTCAGAATGGCTTTAGTTAGTAGCGGGAACAGGACTCGAACCTGTGACCTTCGGGTTATGAGCCCGACGAGCTGCCTACTGCTCTATCCCGCGATTTGTGAGTGCAAATATACAACGAATATGTTTAAAAGCAAGTAAATTTTAAAAAAAATATTTATTTCTTCTATTCGACTGATATACCTACCTTTGCAGGATTAAAAATAATAAAATG
>JBIIXM010000219.1:0-3571 GCA_044338435.1 Flavobacterium sp.
AAAACGAAGGCATTTCTTTGGATAAAGTCTACACCGCCATCAACTACTGTAGTAGAGTTAGGGCGTGTGTAATTTGGAAAGTTTACAATAACAATGTCAAAACCGAGAGATCTTAAATAATCAGCTAAATTTTGGTTGGTGCCATAATTCAAACCGGCATAGGTTATGGCAATATTTCTGGCATCACCCGGATCAAATCCATCTACTAAAAAAACCGGTTTGTCTAAAATACCGTTTACAGTGTCGGGGAAAATTTCGTATTCGCCTTGACCAAAAAAAGCCGCAGTTTCGCCAAAACCTTGATAAGGTATAGTAGCTGTTACCGTGTTAACCGCATTTGGAGCATTTGGGTTTTGATTGTTTCTGGCTGTGATTCCGTTTGTAGAGCCAACTTTTATTGTAAAAGATTGGTAGGTGGTTTCTCCGTTGTTGAACTCGAATCGACAATTTACAGTTTGTAAGCTTTCTTCATTGAAATGAATCGTGAAAGGTTGGTTTTGTACTATGTTATGCCATTGACCGTTCCCTTTATCTTGATAGGATATATTGCTGATAGTTCGGTTAGTGGTATTAAATATAAATGCATCTTTTAAAACAAAAGTAATTGTGTTGGTTTTAGCTGTTCCGACCAAAGGTGAAATCAAGTTTGCACTATGATGTTCAAAAATAGTTGCTGAGCCTTCTTTAGGTTGGTATTGTTGGTTGGCGTTCAAAAAAACATCACCGCTTTCAATGGCATTGGTACTGATTTTTTCAAAATCGGTGATCAATACACTTAACGGAATTTCATTTTGTACAGCTCCTAATTTACCGGCGTTCTTCAATATTTCCAATTGAGGCAATCGCTTTAAAAAATCGGCTCTTTGTATTTCGTGGTACAACTGAATAAAATAGGAAGTACTCACGTCTTTTTGACGGGCTTTGGTAGCATCCGCCAAGCCAAAAACCCTGTCGTAGATGATTTTGGTTTGGCTTTTCTCTTGTAACAAATCACAGGATTTGTCTTGGGCGAAAGTAAATAGGGATAGTAAAGAAATTACCAAAAGCGTAATTTTTTTCATAGTTTCAATTTTTGATTTTGACGGTCGAATATACAAAAAATACCATTTTAAAAATAAAAAAAAGTCCAAGGTTGTACTTGGACTTTTTTGATTTTGAATAAGATACGATTATTCTCCTAAAAACGGATAGCGATAATCGGCCGGTGTAACAAAGGTTTCTTTGATGGTTCTTGGCGAAACCCAACGCAATAAATTTTGCATCGAACCGGCTTTGTCATTAGTTCCCGAAGCTCTGGCCCCGCCAAAAGGCTGCATGCCTACTACAGCTCCGGTTGGTTTGTCGTTAAAGTAGAAGTTTCCGGCGCTATTTTGTAAAGCCAAAGTAGCTTCTTCAATAGCATAGCGGTCTCTGCTGAAAATGGCTCCGGTTAAGGCGTATTCCGAAGTTTCATCTACCAATTTTAATACTTCAGACCATTGAGCGTCTTCGTATACATAAACTGTCAATACCGGTCCGAACAATTCGGTTTCCATGGTAGTGTATTTCGGGTTGGAAGTCAAGATTACGGTTGGTTCGATGAAATAGCCTTTCGATTTATCGTAATTCCCGCCAAAAATTACTTCAGCGTCGGCATCTTGCTTGGCTTGGTCAATATATTTGACCAATTTGTCAAAAGAACCTTCGTGAATTACAGCTGTGACAAAATTGGAAAAATCTTCCGGGCTTCCCATTTTGATGGTAGCCAATTCTTTGCCCATTTCATCTTTAATAGCCGGCCAAAGCGATTTTGGAAAATACGCTCTGGAAGCTGCAGAACATTTTTGGCCTTGGAATTCAAAAGCACCGCGAATACTGTTGGCTACCACTTGTTTTACATTGGCACTCGGGTGAACCATTATAAAGTCTTTTCCTCCTGTTTCTCCAACGATTCTTGGGTATGTTTTATAGGTGTGGATGTTTTGCCCGATTTTTTTCCAAATTTCTTTGAATACGAAAGTTGAGCCGGTATAATGTACTCCGGCAAAATCAGGACTCGCCAAAACGGTATCAGTAATCATAACCGGATCTCCGAACACTACGTTAATCACACCATCAGGCACACCGGCTTCTTGGAATACGTCAATAATAATTTTAGCAGAGAAAACCTGACTGTCACTTGGTTTCCAAACTACAGTATTACCCATTAAGGCAGCACTGGCCGGAAGGTTAGCGGCAATAGCGGTAAAGTTAAAAGGCGTAATAGCGTACACAAATCCTTCTAACGGACGGTATTCTACTCGGTTCCAAACATCGGAAACCGATTTAGGTTGGTCGCTGTAGATTTGTGTCATGAATTCCACGTTATAACGCAAGAAGTCGATTAATTCGCAAGAAGCATCAATCTCGGCTTGGAAAATAGTTTTGGATTGCGCAATCATGGTCGCAGCGTTGATTTTAGCACGATAAGGTCCTGCAATCAACTCGGCTGCTTTTAAAAAGATAGCCGCTCTTTGTTCCCAGGCCATATTCGCCCATTTTTTTCTGGCTTCTAAAGCTGCAGCGATGGCTTGTTCAACGTGTTTTTTTTCGGCTAAATGATAGGTGCCAACCACGTGTTGGTGGTCATGAGGTGCCGTCATGTTACGGGTATTACCGGTGCGGATTTCTTCGCTTCCGATATAATTAGGAACGTCAATAGTATCGTTCCACATTTTTTGGTAGGCTGCTAAAACGGCTGCTTTTTCAGGCGAGTTAGGAGCGTATGATTTTACAGGTTCATTGACCGCTTTCGGGACATGAAAAAATCCTTTTGGCATATTTTAGAGTATTAGAGTATTAGACATCTTAGAATTTCAGATAATCAGAATCTGAAAAACTGACACAAAAGTACAAAGGAATTTCCGATTTCTTAATACGGGAAGTCAAAGATTAATTTTGTAGAAACCTCGCTTTAGTTCAAAGCAAAAGGAGCGCTTAATTTGAAAGTCGGCACTATTACCTTGAACGTTTTGGTCGTAGTAAAGTTAATCATATTGAAGTGACCGCTCATGGCTCCAAAAGGAGAAGCCAACAAACAACCCGAGTTGTAAGTGTGTTTTTCGCCGGGTTTGAGTACCGGTTTTTTGCCTATTACACCTTCGCCATCCACAATTTCCTTTTCATTGAGAGAATCTAAAATTTCCCAATGGCGCGAGTTGAGTTGTACCGAATCTTTGCTGTGGTTTTCAATCGTAATTTCATAACTAAAGGCAAAATGAATCTTATAGTTTTTGAAGTAAGTACCTTCAAAACTAGTCAGAACCGAAATTTTAATGCCTCTTGTTATTTGTGAAACCATGTAGTATTCATTCTATTAGGTCGTCAAATTTACAAAAAATACGCTTGCTTAAGTGAATTAGATGTTAAATTTTGATTAGTAAGTGATATCAACTGAACTGGCAATTCCTTTGCCGATAATGCGGTCGTAGCGTTGGTTATTTTCGCGATAATACACCAAGGCAAAATAATTGTTTTCGGTTTGATGAAAGTTACCATCGATGGCGTTTTCTTCATCAACTTTACCGTTAGCATCTGCAATCACGTATTGATA
>JBIIXM010000220.1:0-3531 GCA_044338435.1 Flavobacterium sp.
TGAACGTAAAAGTAAACTACAATAAAAACGGTAATCACCAAACTATCATTTCGGAATTGAGCAACAGATTGCTATTTAAAAAAGATGGAAATTGGCAACAAGAATGGGAATCCATATTGAAATATGATTTCAACCCCAAAGCTGAAAATGCTGATTACGCAGTACTGAGATTATTCAATGCGATGATTAAAACACCCGAATTTCAAATCGTTTAAGGATGAACAGAAGAAACTTTTTAACCCTAACAGGTACTTTTACAGGTGGCACATTATTGTTACCAAACTTTCTTCATGCGTTTGGAAATCAGCCTGGTTTGGTAATAGACGAACAATGTCTAGTATTTATACAACTCAATGGCGGTAATGACGGGCTGAATACTTTTATTCCTTACGACAACCCGTTGTATTACGAATTGAGAACCAAAATTGCCCTTTCCAAGGACAAAATTATCTCGAAAAATAACGGTATGGCTTTCCATCCGGCTTTGAAAAAACTAGCCGAAATACAACAAAAGGGCGACTTAACGATACTACAAAATGTAGGCTACCCGGAACCCAATCGTTCCCATTTTCGCAGTCAGGAAATCTGGCAAACCGCTTCGGATGCGAACCGTTATTTAAATGAAGGTTGGTTAGGTCGCTACTTGGACTTACAATGCAAAGAACACCAACCAACTGCGGGAATCAATTTGGATACCATAGACAATTTGGCTTTGAAAGGCAACGAACCCAACTTTATCACAGTGAAAGATCCAAATCGTTTTAAAATTCGTAATGATAAAGACGAAAACATAAAACTATCCGACAATCCGCAATTAGATTTTGTCCGGAAAATTGCGAATTCCGTTACCGAAGGCTCAACGGAAATTCAACAAGCACTGGCTAAATCGACTACAGAAATAAGTTATCCTAAAACCAATTTAGGAAAGAACTTAGAATGGATAGCTCGACTTATCAAAGGCAATTTGAACTCTAAGGTGTATTACACTTCCCAAAACGGTTATGACACTCACGACAATCAATTAGCTATACACCAACGCAATTTAGAAGAGCTAGATGCGGCTGTTTATAGTTTTTACAGCGACTTAAAAACAGCCAACTTGTTGCAAAATGTAACTTTGGTTGTTTTTTCGGAATTTGGCAGAAGAGTAAAAGACAACGGGAACGGAACCGATCACGGTACGGCAGCACCGATGTTTATAATTGGTGGTAGCAATCAAGGAAAAGTGTTGGGTAACAATCCAAATTTATCCGATTTGGACGAAGGCGATCTGAAACACCAAATCGATTTTAGAAGTGTATATGCCGCTTTACTCAAACATAAACTAGCATTTGATGCGGAGTCCATTGGTATTAATACTAAACCCTTTGTTGGCCTTTTTTAACTTTTGTAGCATTTTTACCTAAAAATCATAAGACAAAATCCCTAATAGTAGGGATTTTTTTTTACAAAATAAATTCTCATCTTTGGACTAAACAATATAATCTAAAAAATCATGAAAGTATACGAATCAAAAGGAACCTTTGACTGTAAAGCCCAAACATTCAATTTAAAAGTTCAAACAACCGACATCAGCCCAGATTCTTTTTACATGAGTACTTTTTACAACATCTGCAACAAAGAGCGATTTGCCATAGTCGGAATTTTGCAAACCAAAGATGGTAATACCAAAGATTTCAGTAACTATCCGCCTGATTCTTCATTAGTCATTAAGGATTTTCGTTTTTCTGATTTAGACAAAAGTTACTTGGAAAAAGGCGACAAAGATATTACTACCATAAAAGAAGGCGATACCGTTGCCGTTTATATCCATGATGGTATTGGCTTCAATCCGAAAGAAAACAGTGCTGATAACGAATATATTGAAAACTACAAAAAAGGAGTTTATGTGTATTTAGAAGCCGGTTCACCTCCGGGATCAAGTGGTACAGGAATTATTATATAGCTGTTTACTTTTGATGCATAACACTAAACGCATAAGATTCGTAATGTTTACGCTATTCCTTTTTAGCGGACTAATTACTATTGCACAAAATAAAGAATTAAAAAAATTTGAGACTTCATTTGACACCTTAGATTACACCACACGCCTAGCGGAATTGGAAAAATTTAATGTAAAAATATTATCAATTCAAGACCAAGCAATTTTCGAGCATCTATCTGGCAAAACACAATATTTACACAATTCGGGTGCAGGAGCTGTAGAGCATTTTGTAAAGGCCAGAGAATTATACCTTAAATCAAAAAACTTGGATAAGGCTATGGAATTGGCCATCACTATTGCTGAACAAAAAAGATTCACCTACTATAAGTATGAAGATTATAAGCCTTTACTTGATGAAGCTGTAGCCTACGCCCAAAAAAATAATAAACCTAAATTATTAAGTTCTGCCTATTTAGAAGTTGGTAGTAATCTTATCGACTCTCTTCCCTATCAAGCCCTTAAAATCTTTGAAACCGGAAAAAAAATTGCGGTTAAAAACCAATTCAAAATCGATGAAACCATATATGATAGAAGAATTGGAATTACTTATTACAAATCACTTAACAACTTTAAATTGGCCCGCCACTATCTGAATTTATCTTTAGAGAAATGCAAACAGGAAAAATTTGAAGAAGGAATTGGGTATGTCTATATAAACCAAGCTTTTATTTTAAGAAAAGAAGGAAAGCCAAAAGAAGCTTTAGAATTATTCAACAAAACATTCTCTTTAAAATTCGATAACTACAGAACACTTTTCAATCTGAATGTATACCTTTTTATTTCTGATACATACAGAGAAATGAAAAACTATGAAAAGGCGCTTGAATATCTTGATAAGAGAAAAGAATACCAAAGTGAAATAAGTGATGAAGAAGAAACTAAAATTATTCGTGACATCAATACGAAGTATGAAACCAAGAAAAAAGAACTGGAAAACCAAGAATTAAAACTGAAAGACGAAAAAAACCAATTGGTCATTTACAGTTTTATTGGTGTGTTTTTACTTTTCTTGGCAGGCGCCTATTTCCGAATCAGTCATATCAACAAAAAGAAGAAAATAGCCGAGCAAGAGCGACTTATCCAAAGCCAAAAACTGGAAAATGTATTAAAAGACCAAGAGTTAAAAGAGATTGATAAAATTTTGGAAGGGCAAGAAAAAGAGCGCCTCAAAATTGCCAATGACTTACACGATAATTTGGGCAGTATTTTGGCAACACTGAAACTCAATTTTCAAAATCTTTATTCGCAAAAAGACAATAATGAAAACGGACAAGAACTCTTTGACAAAACCAACGAGTTAATAGAAGAAGCCTACCAAAAAGTACGCGGGATAGCACATGCCAAAAATGCCGGTGTTATTGGTAGTGAAGGATTGGTTCCTGCCGTTCAAAACATTGCGAAGAAAATGGCCATTCCGGGTAAACTTAAAGTCCAAGTAGTACCATTCGGGATGACCAAAAGATTTGAAAATGCTATGGAAGTTAACTTGTTCAGAATGATTCAAGAAATACTAACCAACGCTATCAAGCATGCTGAAGCGAGCGAAA
>JBIIXM010000221.1:0-3516 GCA_044338435.1 Flavobacterium sp.
TAGACAACAAAGACGCTTGGTTACTGATAGAAGAATTATAAAAAAATCCCGATTTCTCGGGATTTTTTATTTACTGTAATTACCTTTGCAAAAAAAAGCTATGCATCCGAAACATCCTTCTGAGTCTTTAACTGTATTAACCGATTTGGTATTGCCGAGTGAAACCAATCCGTTGAACAATCTTTTTGGTGGTGAATTATTAGCCCGTATGGACCGCGCTGCCAGTATTGCTGCCAGAAGACATTCGCGGAGAATTGTGGTAACCGCTTCAGTGAACCATGTGGCTTTTAATCGTGCTATTCCTCTGGGAAGCGTGGTAACCGTAGAAGCTAAAGTATCACGCGCTTTTACCTCTTCCATGGAAATATTTATCGATGTTTGGATAGAGGATCGCGAATCGGGCAACCGAACTAAGGCCAATGAAGCTATTTACACTTTTGTAGCGGTAGACGAGATGGGACATCCCGTACCGGTGCCGTTGCTTGAGCCGGAAACCGAGTTGGAAAAACAACGTTACGACGCTGCCTTAAGAAGAAAACAATTGAGCTTGGTATTGGCCGGAAAAATGAAACCGAACGATGCTACCGAACTGAAAGCTTTATTTATATAAATAAAAAAGAAAAGACCCAAAAAGGTCTTTTTTTATCTTCCTGACAACCATCCGGTTGGGTTGAAAAATGTAGTATTTTGAAGGACTAAAAACTTCAGTACTGTTTTACCGTCAGAATCGGTTCTGATTTTACCCAAGACTTGTTTGGCGGAAACTTTATCGCCCACACTTACGTTAACTGAACTCAAGTTTTGGTAAATGGTAAAGTAATCTCCGTGTTTTACCGCTACCGCTTTTTTAAGTGGTGTTAACTGTTGTACCTGGGTAACTTCTCCGGCAAAAACCACACGTGCCGTTGAGCCGCTTTCTGTAGAAATTTCGATACCGCTGTTGTGAACCGTTAAAGTTCGGAATACCGGATGTGGTTGGTCTCCGTAGCCCAAAGTAATGGCACCTTTTTCTACCGGCCAAGGCAATCTGCCTTTGTTGGCTTTAAAGTTATCCGAAACGATTTTACCTTCCGGAGTTAAAATAATCTTACTAGAAGATTCGATCGCCTTTTTCTCTGCTGCCGTTGTTTTCGGATTGGCTTTAACGTTGGCCGCTGCCGTTTTTCTGTTGGCTGCCGCAATGGCTTCGCGAATCATTCTTTTAATTTGATCGTCGATGCGTTTGGTTTCTTGTTGCTTCTTTTTGATTTCAGCTGCAATTTTTCCTTTTTCTTTTTTGATTTGATTGGCAATTTTTTCTTGCTCTTTCTTTTCTTTTTCGAGCTCTTGCTTCTCTTTCTCGTTCTCTGCAATCAATTTTTCTTTCTCTTGCTTTTGAGCACCGATTTTAACATTGTAATCTTCCAATTGCTTGGTTTTTCCTTTGATTTCTTCGCCTTGCATTTTGCGGTAACTGGCGTATTGCTTCATGTATTGCGCTCTTTTATAGGCTTGCAGGAAGTTCTCGGAAGACAATAAAAACATGGCGCGGCTTTGCTCTGAGCGGCTTTTATACGACTTAACAATCATCTGTGCATAATCTTCTCGCAACTTTTCTAAATCGCGATTAAGCTGATTGATTTTCAATTGATTGATGTAAATATCATTGGTGAGCAACTTGGTTTGCTTTTCGGTTGTTCGGATGAGTTTTTCTTTGAGACCGATTTTTTCCTTTTGAATCAACAACTGATTTACCACCGATTTCTCTTTGCTCTTAACCGATTGTAATAATTTTTCTTTTTCTTGGATTTCGAGCTGGATTTTGGCTTTTCGTTGCTCTAATTCTTCTTGTGTAGGCGGTTGGCTCCACATGGGTGTAGCAAAACAAAAAAGCAATAAAAAGAAAAAGAATTTAGGCATGATATCAGTAAATTTTGGCTCGACTAATTTATAAAAATTCTGTCATATCCGTCGGGTACGCTGTACGGAAAAGACAATTCTTCGTTAAAGGTAACCGAATTGTAATCGATGGCTATTTCGGTTTTGCCTTTCTTCTGCGTGGCATTGATGAACAATCCTGCCGGAAGAATGGCGGTTGCGAAGGTTTGAAATTCGGAATAATTGACGGTAAAAGCTCTTTCTTTTTCCGGCTGCACTACTTCTTGCTTTTTGAGCAGGTAATTTTTAGACTCGAAGAAAAAGGACTTTTCTGTTTTATTCACGGTAGCGTTCAACTTGTAAAAGCTATCTGTTACTTCCGAAAGATATTTTTGTTGCGTCAAATCGTCTATAGGCTGTCCTAACAGCATGTTTTGTATTTTATTGAAATCTAGATCGGTGCCCAACCATTCGCTCAACGAAGCGTAGTCGCCTTCAAAATAAGTTCCGTTGATTTTCTCATAATATTTCACTTCTTTAGGCGTAATCAAGGCCTTCGCCATAGTAATCCCTAAGAAACGAATGCTGACTAAGATCTTTTCGTCTTTCTTGATTTTGATTTCGGCCGAAATGCTTTGCGATTGTCTGTCGTCGCGGTATTTCGCGCTGGAACGTATGTATAACGTGGAAAAATCTCTTTTATTGTTGTAATGGTTTTCGATTACTTTTTTAGAAGTCAACTCGTTTTCATCGACTACATAAGGTGTAACCGAATTGGTGTTGACCATTCCTGCTTTGGTTTTACAAGAGGCTAAAAAAAGAGCGGCTATGATGACAATCCAATACTTCATTATGGCTTTTGTTTGTTAATGAGTTCGTTGGCTTTGGTAAAATACTTTTCTTTTTTCTTCATATCGCCTAAACCATTGTAGGCCTCGCCGAGTTGAATGTTGAAGTTGATTTCCAAAGCTGTGTCGTCAACAACAAAATCCAAGCCAGTTTCCAATATTTCGGTGGCTTTTTTAAACGATTTAAGCTGATTGTAAGCCAATCCGGCGTAATAATAAAATTGAGGCTGAGTCGGGAAAAGCTGTGTCAACTCGTCTGCCTTTTTAGCCAATGCATCGAATTGATTGTTTTCAGTATAGGCTTGTAACAACAGTAGTAATGATTCCATGTCCTCGGGTGCATTTTTAAGATGCATCTCGAAGTATTTTACCGCTTTGGGCCAATCGGCTTTACTAACATAAAACTTGGCAATTTCTTTGGCTACTTTGACTTCTTTATCGTTGTCAAAATAGGCAATGGCTTTGTCCAAGTCGGTTTCGTATTTCGGATTGTTTTTAGCAAACAGCAGGAATTCATTTAAAATGCGATGCTTGATTTTAGGATCGATTTTTTTACTCGGCAACACGATATTCATGGCTTTTACGGCATTGTCTCCATCGCCGTTATTCAAATGGAATTTGAACAAACTTACTTGCGCCCAATCGGAAGTTGGGATTTCTTTTTCCAACTTTTTGGCAATTTCCAAGGCTTTTTCTTCTTGATTGCTTTGAGAATAGAGATAAATCAGGCTAATGTAATTTGACTCATCTTTCGGAAACTTTTTGATTTGGTCGAGCAGATTATTTTTTTCCGCCGTTTGGTACTTGGGAT
>JBIIXM010000222.1:0-3513 GCA_044338435.1 Flavobacterium sp.
CAAAGTTATTGGGATCAATTGTGCCAAAGGTAACCACACCGGCGTTTTGTATTTCGGCTACTACATCAGCTACGATTTTTGGGAATATTTTGGTTTTCGGCACCGGTACTTCGCCTTTGTACTTTTTGCGGTTATCGTGGTCAAAATTCCATTGGTTGCCCAACGGTTGCTCGCCTGCCATTAATACTTGGTGTTTTTTGCGCATCATACGATAGAAGCTTTCCATTAGCAATTGTTTTTTGCCTTGGAAAAATCGACTCAACTCGGTTCTGTCTGTGTAAAAATGTTCTGTGTCAAAAGCTGTTGAAGAAATACCGATGTTTTTACCAATACTTTTCAGTTGCTCGTCCAGGCGGTATTCATCCGGGAGTTGGTATTCAAAATGGGTAATCCCCAACGTTGCGATTTCGTGTTGGATTACCTTTTCAAAATCGTGTAAATTATCAATATCCGAGATTTTATAATAGCGAACCTGATGTCCGTTTTGCTGCAGATTATCTGCAAAGTTCCGCATCGCTAAAAAGAAGGCGGTAACTTTTTGAATATGGTGTTTTACGTAATCGGTTTCCTGACGGACTTCCGCCATTAAATACAAGACAGTGTCATCTTTAGTTTGGAACCAAGAATGATTCGAGTTTAATTGGTCGCCTAAAATCAGTCGGAGTGTTTTCATTTAAAATAAACTTGTTTGTAACCAAAGTTTTTGAAAGGCGCCATTGGCATCGTATAGGTCTGCTTGGCGTTTGATATTGAATTTTCTATCGCGCGGATCATTGCCGACTCCTGAATTGTAAATCCAATTCCCGTAATTGGAATGCACATCGTAATCGAGCAACATACTTTCGAAATACGCAGCGGCTATGCGCCAATCTTGTTCCCATTCTTTGGCCCAAAAACTGGCTACGTTTTGTCGGCCGCGATTGCTCATCCAACCGGTTTGTTGGAGTTCTATCATATTGGCGTTTACGAAAGGTTCTTTGGTTTGTCCGTTGGTCCATTGCTGAAAAGCTTTCTGGTTGAATTTCCATTCGTATGTCTTGTTCAAAATGCCTTTGAGTTGGAAAATTTTGTTGCCGTGTTTGAGCGAAATGTATTTGAAATAATCGCGCCAAATCAATTCAAAGATTAACCAATAGGTGTCTTCGTTGGCTCCGATTTCTTTTTCATAGCGTTTGACTTCCCAATAAATCGTTCGAGCCGAAATGCTGCCGTTGGCCAACCAAGCCGAGAGTTTGGAACTGTAATCTTTGCCAACTAAACCATTGCGTGTTTTTTTGTACACCGATAGCTTTTTGGTCTTCCAAAAGTATTCCTCGATGCGAGAAAGCGCTTGGTTTTCGCCGCCTAGAAAAGGAAAAGCGGTTTTCGGATTCACTTCAAAATCTTCCAATCCTAAATCGGTTAATGAAGGAATGACAGTGTTGTTTTTAATTAAATTAGACTCGGAAAGTTTAGGGGTTTCTAAACGACTTTTCACGCGTACTGTTTTCTCGCATTGCTTGCGGAATTCGGTAAACACTTCAGGAATTTTCTTGAAGTCAGTATACGGCATGTCATCTGGATGAAATAAAAACTGGTCGTAATATTCATTCCAAATGATATCTTTCAATTCGTTTTTGAGTACATCAGTGACAGCTGTTTCTTCCGAAGTCCATTCTTTTTGAAGATAAATGGCTTCGATACTGTAGTCGCTAATCAGTTTCGGAATTACCTTTTCCGGTTTTTCATGAAAGACCAATAAAGCGATGTGATGTTGTTTTAAATTTCGGTGCAATTCATGAACCGTTTCAATTAAAAATTGGGCTCTGAATTTTTCGGTTTTCTTGAAACCGTATGGTGTTTCGGCAAAATGCCTTGGGTCAAAGCAATACAAGGCAATTACTTGTTCGCTTTCTATTGTGGCTCGGTATAAAGCCGTTTGGTCGTTGACCCGTAAATCGTTACGAAACCAAACTAAGCTTGTTTTTTGTTTTTTCTGCATCGGTCACTACAATAAAGTACATCATTCCAATTTTTTTCCCATTTCTTGCGCCAAGTGAAAGGCAATCCGCAGGTTTTGCAGATTTTTTCGGGTAAGTTCACTTTTTTATGTGCCATTTTTTAAGATGGATTTGGTTGGAGTGTTCGGACGCGCATAGTCAAATCGGTTCACAATTTTAGGCAAACAGTAGCCGTCTAATCCGTTTACAGCTACTACTTCGCCTTGGTCGAGTTGCAGCCAATAATCGTTGTGTAACATTTCGTCTTGAAAATGAATTTCTTCAATGGCCGCTATGATGTGTATGGTATTGTTTTCCACAATTTCGTATTCGTTTACGTAGCGACATAACAATTTAACCGGACTGTCTTTTACAAACGGTACATCAATGTCAGACAGGTATTCTTGTTCCAAATTCACCATGTCAAACTCTGAAATTTCAACATCATAGCTGGCAGAAGTTTGGTGGGCTTGGGCAATCATGTTTTGGGCAATATGATTTACGGTGAAATATCCGGTGGCTTTGATATTGTTGTAAGTGTTTCTGGGCACTACATTCGGGCGCAAGATAAATCCCAACAAAGCCGGACTGCTGCCCAAATGGGTTACACTGGAAAAAACAGCCACATTAGGAATTCCGTTTGGCGATTTGGTTCCGATGAGGTTGGCCGATTTATAACCGGTACAACTGTTAATTAGGTTCAGCCGGTGTATTTTGGAAAGCGAATCCCATTCGGAACACTTAATTTTCTTCATGGTTTTTTCTTTCAAAGGTAATTTTTGTTTAACTTAAATAAAAAATAATTAAACAAATTTTATGATTTTGACCAAATAAATAAGGTTTCTGGGTTTTACTTCCGTAATATTTCAGTAATTTTGCCTAACTTTTTTTCAAGATTTCATGCAAACTCCACAAAAAATTGCTGTAGTAGGTTCCGGTCTAGTTGGTACTTTATTGGCAATTTATCTTAAAAGACAAGGACATACCGTACATGTTTTTGATAGAAGTCCGGATATTCGAACAGTTGAGTTTTCGGGGCGTTCCATTAATTTGGTGATGTCTAATCGCGGTTGGAAAGCCATGGCAGATGTGGGTTTGGATGATGAGATTCGAAAAATCGGAATTCCGGTGGACAAAAGAGCGATTCACTTAAAAGACGGCAAACTCAACTACCAATATTATGGTAAAGACGGCGAAGCTATTTTTTCTTTGTCTCGAGGGATTTTAAACCGAAGAATGATTGATTTGGCGGAAGCGGAAGGCGTAGCATTTTTTTTCAATCATAAAATCTGGGACGTAACCTTATCCACTGCCACCTTACACATGGGCGAAACGGAGAAAGGCGAGTGGACCGATTTACATTACGATAAAGTTTTTGGAGCTGATGGCGCTTTTTCCAGAATCAGACACCGCATGCAGCGCCAAAGTATGTTTGATTATTCGCAAGAGTTCATGAAGATTGGTTACAAAGAATTACACATTCCTGCCAATCCCGACGGGACACATAAAATAGACCAAAACTCTTTACATATTT
>JBIIXM010000223.1:0-3504 GCA_044338435.1 Flavobacterium sp.
TTAAGCTTTTATTTCTAATTTGTTGGCGGAGTATCAATAAAAAAGCCACCCTGTTAGGATGGCTTAAGCTGTATTTGGTTATTCTTAGAAGTTCACAGAATAACTAAAAGTGATGTTGTTGTTGTATCGACTTACTCTGGCCGTATCGGTCATACCGGAGGAAATCAACGCTTGATTGCTGTTGCGATGGTCATAAGAATAGGCCAAATCAATTCGGCTTTCTCCAAAATTATAACCAATGCCGCCGCTATATCCTGTTAAGTCGCCAAAGGCTTGGTCTACTTTGTACGGACTTTCTTCAAAGCGATATCCGGCTCTCAGACTGACTTGTTTAATGCGGTATTCGCCACCAATTCTAACTTCAATGGCATTGTCTAAGGCATTACTCATAAAATTATTCAGGTCAGCAAATCCCGGATCATTTTTTGGTTTGAATCGTAATGCGCTGTAGTTTTTGGTGGAAACATCGGCACTGATTAATCCTTTTTTACCAAAAATATAGGACAAACTTCCGGTCCATTTACCGGGAGTTTGAACGGTGTAAGGTAAATAAACTACAGAGTTTTGATAAGAGAAAGGAAATTCTATCCCATCTTGATTGTTTAAGCTTCGGGTGCTAACACCTTGTTGTAATTCATCGGTTAAACGAAACCATATTGGCGACTCGTAGGCTAATCCGACTCTGACACTTTCAATAGGTTTTACGATGGCACCCAAATTGAAAGAGAAGCCGGAACCGGTAGTCCAAAGTCTGTTTTCAAATAAGATTTCGGAAATGGTAGAGCCGGTATCATAAAGAGGATTGTTGTTCCTTTCGTAAATAGAGAAGGTTTTGTCAATGTTTACAAAGTGATAATTTAAGCTTCCTCCAAGGAAAATTTTGTCTTTATAAGCTGCAGAAAAGTTTCCGGTCAATTTACCGTTGTATCCTGTGGTTAAGACCTGATTTTCTTGGTAATAGTTGCCTCCCGTAGGGATGTTGGTATAATAAGAATTGTTGTTTGGTGTGTTGTTAGTGGCTTCAAAAATATAAGTATCATAGCCTAAATAAGCTTGTTGCTCATAAAAATTCAATTGATTGTAATTCAAATCGGTCAAGACATTGGTCGGAATACCTTGGGCAATGTTTACAAAGTAGTTTCCGATGGAGTTGTTTGGATTAGTTCCTGCAGAAAAAACACTGTTATTCAAATTGTTAGCGTTTTCATAATTGATTCCTACCGCAATTTTATTCCAACCGGTTTTACCGTTTCCACTTTCTTTAAAAATGAAAACTGCTCCCAATTGATTGATGTCTAAAGTGTTGTCGTTATCATTAGTTGATGTGCCGAAATAACGCGATTTGTTCTTGGCGTTATAAACAGATCCGGTTATGGTGGCGTAGTTGTTGTTGAAAAAGATAGATCCCGCCGGATTTACATTGATTGCGGATAAATCTCCTCCCAAGGATCCGAAAGCGCCGCTCATGGCTCTGAATCGAGCGGTTCCGGTTAAGTTGTCAACAGCCAAACGGATGGCGTCATCAGGAGTGGTTTCTTGTGCTTGTATAGAGGGAACAGCTATTCCCGCGAGTAATAGTAAAAAATACTTTTTCATAGTGCTTTAATTATAATCATAAAAAAGCCTATGCAATGTTTACAAAAAGCATAGGCGTTGTTGTTGTTATCGTCTGCCGCCTCCCGAGGATCTGCCGCCTCCGTAGCTGCCTCCGCCTCCTGAAGATCTTCCACCGCCATAATTTGAACTTGGTGTGTAAGAACGTGATGGCGTAGATTGTGTTTGTGTTCTAACGCTGTTGCGAGGTTGTGAACTGGAATTGTTCATGTTAGTTCGGGTAGGAGCAGTGTTGGAATTTGTGCGAACCGGTGTTGTATTCGGTCTGGTGTTAAAGTTACTGCTTCTAGGAGCATTAAAACTTCGGTTACTTCTAACGCCGTTAGATTGGTATCTGTTGTTGTATGAACTGTTTAAACGGTTGCCGTATGAGTAAGCAGTACCTCTTCTTCCGCCATTGTAATAACTTCCCCAGTGATTGTATCCATTATAGCCATAGTAGCCTCCCCAACCCGGACCGTACCAATTATTCCAGCCCCAGCCAACATTCCAGCTCGGACCATACCAGTTGTTCCAACCCCAACCCCATCCGGGACCATACCAGTTATTCCAACCCCATCCCCAATAACTTCCGTACCAGTAATTATTCCAATAACCCCAACCCCAGTTGTTGTCATAAACATTTACGGTAACAGATTGTGCGTTCTCTCCCCAGCCGGCGTTGTTTCGGTCGTATGATTGTCCATTGCTAACACTATCGGTGCTAACATTGCTATAGTTGTCCACATCGGTAAATATTTCAGCATTGCTAAAGTATTCCTTGTATTTGCTCTCTGAATTCGTTTGGGTTGTGTTTTGTGTTGGTTTGTTTTCTGAGCTACCGTAAATACCGTCATCGTAATAGGAACTGTTTTGATAAGAACCACAGGAAGTAGCGGTAATTGTCAGTATTCCCAAAACGGAGAACAGCGACAATCTTCGGCTGAATAAATAATAAGTTTTCATATCTATAGCATTTTTATTGTTGGACTATACAAAAATAGTTAGTTTTGCCGAACTATTTAGTTAAAAAAAGTTAAACAATTTTTATGCCAAACTATTCATTATGAGTAAGAACTTAACAAAGAGAGCAGAGGACTATTCCAAATGGTATAACGAGCTGGTAGTTAAGGCTGATTTAGCCGAAAACTCCGGCGTTAGAGGCTGTATGGTGATTAAACCGTATGGTTATGCGATTTGGGAGAAGATGCAAGCAGAGTTGGATCGTATGTTCAAAGAAACGGGTCACAGTAACGCTTATTTCCCTCTTTTTGTTCCCAAGAGTATGTTTGAGGCAGAAGAGAAAAATGCAGAAGGTTTTGCCAAAGAATGTGCTATTGTTACTCATTATCGCTTGAAAAATGACGAAACCCGTCCCGGAAAACTAATGGTTGATCCGAATGCTAAATTGGAAGAGGAATTGATTGTTCGTCCTACCAGTGAAGCTATTATTTGGTCGACTTATAAAAATTGGGTACAGTCTTACAGAGATTTACCATTATTGATAAACCAATGGGCAAATGTAGTTCGTTGGGAGATGCGTACGCGTTTGTTTTTAAGAACCGCAGAATTTTTGTGGCAAGAAGGGCATACCGCTCATGCTACCAAGGCAGAAGCTATAGAAGAGTCTGAAAAAATGATGCAAGTTTATGCAGATTTTGTAGAAAACTTTATGGCCATACCGGTTATCAAAGGTTTAAAAACCGAATCGGAGCGTTTTGCCGGTGCAGAGGAGACGTATTGCATAGAAGCTTTAATGCAGGACGGGAAAGCATTGCAGGCCGGAACATCTCACTTTTTAGGGCAAAATTTTGCGAAAGCTTTTGATGTGAAGTTTGCCAGCAAAGAAGGAAAGTTAGAGCATGTTTGGGGTACTTCTTGGGGTGTTTCTACACGATTAATGGGTGCTTT
>JBIIXM010000224.1:0-3472 GCA_044338435.1 Flavobacterium sp.
TTTGACTCTTATCGTTTTCATCTCTTATCGAAATGGTATTTTTCTCGATGTACAGCAAACAGATTTGTTTCAGTTGTGCTTCATAAATACATTCCACTTCATATTCTTTGCCTTCCTCATCAGTGAAAGACAAAGAGATGTTCTCTTTTCTTACCAGTTCGTCTATAGTGACATTTTTAATCACGGCACATAAAGCTTCCGGAAAAAATTGTTCCATGTTGAGGTCATACTCATCACTAGTCAACGAAATGTCTTCGCCACCTTCGGCATCTCGCTCCTTGGCATAATGCCAAGACATGTAAGTGTCGGTTTCTATGGGAAATCGCATATAGGATTTTAGTGCTACCAAGTCGTTTTCAAAAAGGGCTGTTTTGAACGCATCAAAGTTGGATTTGGAATAATCATTTTGCGTTTGAACTTTTCTTTTAGGTACCGGATTGCTTATCTGAATGGCTTGGTTATCTTGCTTACAAGAAAAGCAAGTGATGACACCTATCAGGCAAATAATTTTTTTTATGTTATAATTTACGTTGCCCATTCATTCAAGTATTCCTTTATAATCCATTCGTTGTTGACTTTTTCGAGCAATAAGAATCGGCCACTATTGTGTTCGATGTTTCTGTAAAAAGCCACTTTAACCAAGGCAAAATGGTTTTTGGCAAAATAAATCGGTTTATTGATGATGAGCAAACGCTGGTTGTTTTCACCGAATTTTTCACTGATTTCTTGAAATGTTTCCAGGGAAACGCAATCGTTGACTTTACTCTTCAAATATTGGTGTTGATTATCAAATAGCAAATTGTATTCTTTTGACCAATTTTCGTTCAGGCCAATGCTAATTTGCTTTTTGATTTCGGCAGCATTTTTTTTCAGTAGTTCATGTCCGTTAATCACTTCAATAACTTCCTCGTTATTAGGAGCTTTATTGCAATAAAGACTCAATAATTGGAGTCGGCCTTTGGCAATAACCTTTTCAGTTTTATAATATTTGGTGAGTATGATTTTGAGAATAGCCGTATTGTCTGCTTCCTGAGCGAAAGCAGTTATTTGAAACAAGCCCAAAAAAAAGCACAATGCAATTTTAGTTTTCATGTTGAATGGTTCAGCTGAGTTGATTCAAGTTGGCTGTTTGACATTATAGCTTCAAAGATAAAAGATTTAAAAATAATTCGTGCATTCGTCCTAAATAATTACTTTCGTAGTATGACTTGGTTGCGAAAATTATTGTTTCCGATAGCTGTATTATACGGCTTTATTACTTCGATTCGAAATTATCTGTATGATAAAGGGTTTTTAAAATCGCATGCTTTTGATGTTCCGATTATAGCCGTTGGTAACCTGAGTGTTGGCGGTACCGGAAAAACACCGCAGATAGAGTATTTGATTCGTTTGCTTTCACCACAATATAAAGTGGCGACTTTAAGTAGAGGTTACAAAAGAAAATCGAAAGGCTTTATTCTGGCGGATGCCAATGCCAATGCGGAAGTCCTCGGAGATGAACCGTTTCAGTATTTTCAAAAATTCCCTCAGATACAAGTTGCCGTTGATGCAGACAGACGAAACGGGATTTCCCAATTATTGGCGCAAAAAGTTAAGCCCGATGTTATTTTACTCGATGATGCCTTTCAACACCGCAAAGTAAAAGCCGGATTTTACATTCTCTTAACCGCTTATGACGATTTGTTTTGTGACGATTGGATATTGCCAACGGGTAATCTTAGGGAAAGTCGTTCCGGAGCTGAAAGAGCTGATATGATAATTATCACCAAATGTCCTAATACGATTTCCGAAATTGCACAAGAAAAAATCAAGCAAAAGATTGGATTGGACAAACCGATTTTCTTCAGCTTTGTAGATTACGATGATCAAGTTTACAGTGCAACAGATAGTTTGTCGGTATCTGAAATTAAAAATAAAACGAAAATTTTGTTGGCCGGTATAGCCAAACCCAAACCTTTCTTCGATTTTTTGAAGGCTGAAAATGATATGGTTATCTCATATCCCGATCACCATCCTTTTTCCAACGCTGAGATTGAGGCTTTAAAATCGCAAGCCGGAGAAAAAATTATTGTCACAACCGAAAAGGATTTCGTACGTTTGGAGGCTGAAATTTTGCGAAAACAATTATATTATTTACCTATCAAGAGTCGGTTGGTTTCAAACGCGACTGCTTTTGATCAAATTATTTTAGATTATGTGGGAACTTGTACAGGAAACCGTTAATTACATTAAAAATAAAACCAATTTTACACCGGAATATGGTGTAATTTTAGGCTCAGGATTGGGTAGTTTTACCGATGATATTGCTATAGAATTTACTATGCCTTACAGCGAAATACCTAATTTTCCGGTTTCCACTGTAGAAGGTCACAAAGGCGCTTTGGTGTTCGGAACCATAGGTGATAAGAAAGTAGTAGCCATGCAAGGGCGATTTCACTACTACGAAGGATATTCTATGCAGGAAGTGACTTTCCCGGTTCGTGTAATGAAGTATTTGGGTGTTACTAAACTCGTTGTTTCCAATGCTTCCGGCGGTGTTAATCCGAATTACAAAGTAGGTTCGATAGCGGTTATAACTGACCACATTAATATGATGCCTGAACATCCGTTGCGCGGTAAAAACGATCCTCGTTTCGGTCCTCGTTTTGTCAACATGAGTGAACCGTATAGTTTGAAAATGATTGCCAAAGTAAAAGACATTGCTCAAAAAGCAAGCATCGAATTGTTCGACGGTGTTTATTTAGGATTACAAGGACCAACTTTTGAAACCTTACACGAATACAAAATGGTGAAAACCATTGGAGCCGATTGTGTTGGTATGTCAACCGTTCCCGAAGTTATAGTGGCGCGTCACATGGAATTGGAAACGTTCGGCATCTCTGTTATCACGGATATTGGTAGTGAAGAGCATTTGGAATCCATTACTCACGAGGAAGTTTTAAAAGCCGCCAATGCTGCAGAACCGCATGTTCGACACCTAATTAAAGAGTTGATTTTGCAGTATTAGTATTGCTTAGAAAGGCAGTAAGCAATCACTCGGTAGAAATTCTCAGGATCAAAAGGTTTCGTAATCACATCTGTCATCCCGAAAGACAATAGCATTTCCCTATTTTCGTTCAAGGAGATAGCGGTTAAGGCTATAATTGGAATTTTGGGATCGAACTCACGTACATTTTGCGTCGCAAAGGTACCGTTGATACCTGGCAGATGTACATCCATCAAAACCAAATCAAATGTATGTTGGCTTTTGAGCACTGACACGGCTTCTTCGCCATTGTCGATGATTTTGCATTGTATTCCTTTGTTCTCCAACATTTTTTTGGTAACCATTTGGTTGATTTTATTGTCTTCTACCACCAAAATGTATTTGCCGTCTAAGATTTCATCCGAATAAGTAATCTCTTCTTTGGGTTTGATTTCTTTAGTGCTGTTAGATAGGTTGAGTTCTACTTGGAAGACTGTACCAACTCCG
>JBIIXM010000225.1:0-3470 GCA_044338435.1 Flavobacterium sp.
GTTTATTTATCCTTTTTTCTGTTTTTCCCTTGTTGGTAAATACCCGCAAAAATTATCAGAAAGGATTATTTTACTTGTACTTTTCAACCAATTTGTTGATGTATTCGGCCAATTTCATCGACTTTATTTATTACCGCTATACCTTTAGTCGAAGTACCAGAGCTTCCTTAGATACTTTGGAGAATGAGAGTAATAAAAGCGAATTGTTCTTTAATTTTTTACTGAACTATTGGCATGTGTTTTTGTTGTTTTTTGCCTTGGCCTATGTGTGGATTTTACTGTACAAAAGGACCAAAGTCAAGCAGGTGAGTGAGAAGCCAACTTTAAAGTACTTTGCTACTTCTATCGCCGGTTTTTTAATTATAGTTGCGCTTTGCATAGGCGGCATTCGAGGCGATTTTAAAAAGAGCACACGTCCGATTAATATGTTAGACGCCAGCCGTTATGTGCAAAATGCCGGACAAGCAGATGTCGTTTTGAATACGCCTTTCGCCATCATCAGAACTTGGAATACCAATACGTTTAAGAAAGTTAATTTGGTTCCGAAAGCTACGGTTGATAGATTGCTGATTCCGATTAAGCAATACAACAACAATCAACCGACCAAACCGAACATTGTTATTTTTATCTTGGAAAGTTTTGCCCGAGAATACAACGGAGCCTTCAATAAAGGTACTAAGATTCCCGACTACGTTGGATATACCCCGTTTGTAGATTCGTTGGCACAGCACAGTTTAATCTTTACTAATGCGCATGCTAACGGTTGGAAATCCATCCACGGCATGTCTTCAGTTTTGGCCGGAGTTCCGTCTTTCAAAGATGCTTTTACGTCATCGCCTTATCCGAAGCAAAAAATTGAATCATTAGTATCCACTTTAGAAAGTGTAGGCTATAACACTTCTTTTTTTCATGGCGCGCCGAATGGTTCTATGGGATTTTTAGGTTTTGGGAATATCTTGGGTTTTGACCATTACTACGGTAAAAGCGAATACAACAACGACGCCGATTTTGATGGTGTTTGGGGTATTTGGGACGAACCGTTTTTCCAGTATTTCAATAAAACACTGACGCAAAAGAAAGAACCGTTTATGGCGACCTTGTTTTCAGTTTCTTCACACGAGCCTTATAAAGTACCGGAAAAATATGAAGGCAAATTTCCGAAAGGGAAAGTCAATATCAACGAATGTATCGGCTATACGGATTATGCTTTGAAGCGATTTTTTGCCGAAGCCAAAAAGCAAACTTGGTACAACAATACCATTTTTGTACTGGTTGCGGATCATGGCAATACGATTGCCTACGATGAATACCGCAAAGAGTTCAACAGAAATACAGTACCGATTTTATTCTTTTCGCCTAATGAAAAATATGTAGGTGTGAACAACGACTTAGCGCAGCAAATCGATATTTATCCTACGTTACTGGATATGATTGGTTACCAAAAGCCCTTCAGAAGTTGGGGAAGGAGTTTAATCAGCGAAAAGCGAGTACCGCCATTTGCTGTGAAATACGGTGCTAAGGTGTACCAATTTATGAGCGGCAATTACATTTGTACATTCGACGGTCAGAAAGCGGTTGGCTTTTACGATAAAGACGATAGAGGCATGGCGAAAAACCTAATCAAAAATCGCAATGCTGAGATGAATGCGTTGGAATTGCGTTGCAAAGCGTTTATTCAAGATTACATGGAAAGAGTTGTAGATAAGCGATTGACTACAGTGAAATAGACGAACAAGAAATACCGAATGTCCACCGGACATTCTCCTCTTAATATCAAATATTCAGGATTATATGGAAAGAGTAGTCGACAAACGATTGACTACGGTAAAATAAAAAAAAGCGACTGATAGGAGTCGCTTTTTTGTTTTTATGAGTTTTATCTTTTACAACTTATTCATGTTTTGAGCCAAAGTCTCAATAAACTTCGAAATCGGACCTTTAATCATCATGGCCATCATCGGATTGAATTCGCCTTCAAATTGCAATTGTACCGCCGTTGCAGTAGCTGAAACCGATTCCAAATTAGCCGTTAGGGTAAACGGTAACTTATCGCTCGCTGCCGCCAAAATGACTTTAGTATGCGGATTGCCTTCTTTCAAACGCAATTTGATTTCCGGCATGCCTTTCAAACCGAAATTGAAAATATCATCGCCCAAAACTTCAAACTTGGCAATGTTTTCAGGCATTAATTTTTCATAGTTTTTTACATCAGACAAGGCGTTGAATAAATATTCAGCTGATTGGTCTACGGTAACTTTTGGACTTTCTAAGTTCATGGTTTTTGTTTTTTATGAGATGAGAGATGATTATCTCCGTCTATCATCAATTATCTGTTATACATTCCAGGTTGACGGACTTTTACGCCATTCCTGTAAAGTAGCTAATTCTTTTTCGGTTATATAATTTTTGGACACAGCCAATTGTAATAAATGCTCGTAATCGGCTAAGGTATTCAATTCCACATTGGCATTTTTAAAATTGTCAACCGCCACATCAAAACCATAAGTAAATATAGCCACCATTCCTTTAACGTGTGCGCCGGCTTCTTTGAGTGCTTCAACAGCCAATAAACTACTGTTGCCCGTACTGATTAAATCTTCTACCACCACTACATTTTGCCCTTTTTGCAAAAAGCCTTCTACTTGGTTTTGGCGTCCGTGTTTTTTAGGTTCAGGACGAACGTAAACAAACGGCAATCCCATGTATTCTGCCACCAACATCCCAATGCCAATGGCACCGGTAGCTACCCCGGCAATCACATCGGGCTTTCCGAATTGTTTTTCGATATGCTTGGCGAATTCTTCACGAACAAAATTTCTAATGGCCGGAAAGGAGAGAATTAAACGGTTATCGCAATAAATAGGAGAGTGCCAACCTGAAGCCCATGTAAAAGGATTTTTAGGATTCAATTTAATTGCATTTATTTGTAAAAGCAATTCGGCTGTTTTTTCGGCTGTGTCTTTATTAAAAATCATAGTACAAATGTATAAAGTTTTTGTCAACGGTAAACCACTTTTTTTAACCAATGAGGTTGCAAAGGAAACCGATTTTCAGTTGTTTTTGTTGGAAAGTGTTGATATTGAGCAGGTCATTATCAAAATGTTCCAAAACAAAATCCAAAAAGCTTATTTGTATTATCCGGATGAAAAAGCGATTCTGAAAAAAGTCAAAGAAAAAATTCCCGTTTGCAAAGCCGGTGGCGGATTGGTTTACAACAAAGCCGGCGATGTTTTGTTCATTTTCAGAAACGGAAAATGGGATTTACCCAAAGGCGGTATCGAAAAGGGAGAGGAAATAGAAGACACAGCTATCCGTGAGGTGGAAGAAGAAACCGGCGTAACCAATTTAAAAATTACCCACAAACTCCAAAAAACCTATCATATTTTTAAACGCGGCGGGAAATACAAACTCAAAGTAACCCATTGGTACGAAATGCGCACCGACTTTACCGGAACGCCCAAACCGCAAGC
>JBIIXM010000226.1:0-3466 GCA_044338435.1 Flavobacterium sp.
AAAACTCATACATTCTCTCTCCTCTAAGAGTTACTTTTGCTCCAATTGGCATCCCTTTTCTCAATTTGAAAGACGCGACGTCTTCTTAGAGATTGTAGATACTGCTTTTTGTCCAGTAACTTTTGTTAACTCATCAACTGCATAATCAACAAGTTTTTTATCAGATACTGCAGCTCCAACGCCACGGCTTAAAACGATTTTTTCCAATTTAGGAACTTGCATAACGTTTTTATAACCGAATTCTTCTTTAAGGGCAGCAATTACTCTGTCCTTATATTCTTGTTTAAGTCTAGGTGTATAAGCCATAACTATAATACTTGATTAGATTTTTTTGAAAATCTCACTTTCTTATCTCCTTCTACCTTGATTCCCACTTTAGTTGCGCTTTTTGATTTTGGATCAATTAAGGCAATGTTGGAAATATGGATAGGAGCTTCTTTCTTAACAATTCCTCCTTGAGGGTTTTTAGCACTTGGCTTAGTGTGTTTAGACACCATATTTACACCTTCAACGATGGCTTTGTTTTTTTCACGGTCAACGCGTAAAACTTTACCTTCCGAACCTTTGTGGTCTCCGGCGATAACTTTTACTACATCTCCTGATTTTATTTTTAGCTTTATCATCTTACTAACGAATTAAAGCACTTCTGGTGCTAATGATACAATTTTCATGAATTGTTTTTCACGAAGTTCTCTTGCAACCGGACCAAAAACACGAGTTCCTCTCATTTCTCCTGCTGCATTCAAAAGAACGCAAGCATTATCGTCGAAACGGATGTAAGAACCATCGGCTCTTCTCACTTCTTTTTTGGTACGTACAACAACTGCAGTAGAAACAGCACCTTTTTTCACGTTTCCGTTTGGTGTTGCATCTTTAATTGACACTACAATTTTATCTCCAACAGAGGCATAACGACGTTTCGTTCCTCCTAAAACACGGATAGTCAAAACTTCTTTTGCTCCTGTGTTATCTGCTACTTTTAATCTTGATTCCTGTTGTACCATAATTACTTCGCTCTTTCAATGATTTCAACTAATCTCCAACATTTGGTTTTAGATAAAGGTCTTGTTTCCATGATCTTTACAGTATCACCGATGTTACAGTCGTTTTTTTCGTCGTGTGCATGAAACTTTTTAGTTTTCAATACGAACTTACCATATAATGGGTGTTTTACTTTAGTTACTTGAGCTACAACAATGGATTTATCCATTTTGTTAGAGGTAACCACACCTATTCTTTCTTTTCTTAAATTTCTTTTTTCCATCTTTTCAGCTAGCATACAATTATTGTAACTCTCTTTTAGTTAGCTCAGTTGCTACTCTAGCAACAGCTCTTCGGGCACTTCTGATTTGAAGTGGATTGGCGATTGGAGAAATAGCATGTGTAGATTTTAAATCCATATAAGCTTTTCTCAACTCAGTAAGTTTCACTTGCAACTCAGCTGCAGACAGATTGATAATTTCTGATTGTTTCATAATATTTTTTTGATTATGCTTCGAAATCTCTAGCAACTACAAACTTAGTTTTTACTGGAAGTTTTTGAGCAGCTAAACGCAAAGCTTCTTTAGCAACTGATAGTGGCACGCCACCTACTTCAAACATGATTTTTCCTGGTTTTACTACAGCTGCCCAATATTCAACAGCTCCTTTTCCTTTACCCATACGAACCTCTAGAGGTTTTTTGGTAATTGGTTTATCCGGGAAAATTTTGATCCATAACTGTCCTTCTCTCTTCATGAAACGGGTTGCAGCGATACGCGCAGCCTCGATTTGACGTGAAGTTAAGAACATTCCGGTTTCATGTACTGATTTAATTCCAAACATTCCATTAGAAAGCTCGTGTCCTCTTTGAGAAACACCTTTCATTCTACCCTTCTGTACCTTACGGTATTTTGTTCTTTTAGGTTGTAACATCTTTCTTTAGTTTAAAATTACTTTCTTTTACGAGCTCCTGGTTTTCCGTTTGATTTTCCACCACGTGGAGCATCATTTTTTCCACCACCTTGACCGGCTTGTTTTTTGTCCATGCCCACCAATGGAGATAGATCTCTTTTTCCGTAAACCTCACCTTTCATGATCCATACTTTGATACCCATTCTACCATAAGTAGTGTGAGCTTCACCTAAAGCATAATCAATATCGGCTCTGAAAGTTGATAGAGGAATTCTTCCTTCTTTGAATTGTTCAGAACGTGCCATTTCAGCTCCGTTCAAACGACCTGAAATCAAAACTTTGATTCCTTCAGCATTCATACGCATTGCTGCAGCGATAGCCATTTTAATAGCTCTTCTGTATGAAATACGGCTCTCGATTTGACGAGCGATACTTGTTGCAACTAAATAAGCATCTAACTCAGGTCTTTTGATTTCAAAGATGTTGATTTGAACCTCTTTGTCAGTAACTTTCTTAAGTTCTTCTTTTAACTTGTCTACCTCTTGACCGCCTTTACCAATAATGATACCTGGACGAGCCGTAGTGATAGTAACGGTTACAAGTTTCAAAGTTCTCTCGATGATTACTTTTGACACACTAGCTTTTGATAAACGAGCGTGGATGTACTTTCTGATTTTATAATCTTCGGCGATTTTATCACCGTAATCATTTCCACCATACCAGTTTGAATCCCATCCTCTGATGATACCAAGGCGATTTCCAATTGGATTTGTCTTTTGTCCCATACTGTTTATTAATTACTTTGTGTGTTATCTAATTGTCCTAACACGATAGTTACGTGGTTAGAACGTTTTCTAATTCTGTGTGCTCTTCCTTGTGGAGCCGGACGAAGTCTTTTCAACATCATACCGCCGTCTACACGGATTTCTTTAACAAATAAGCCTGCTTCCGCTACATTACCTTCAGCATTTTTCTGTTCCCAGTTGTTGATAGCTGATAATAATAGTTTTTCTAATTTGCGTGAAGCTTCTTTCGAGCTAAATCTTAAAATATTTAAAGCTCTTTCCACTTTCTGACCTCTTACCAAGTCTGCTACTAAGCGCATTTTTCTAGGTGAAGTAGGGCAGTTATTTAATTTAGCAAAGGCAATAGACTTGTTAGCCTCTTTTCTTGCGTCTGCAGTTTCTCTTTTACGAACTCCCATTGCTTCTTATTTTTTACCTTTATTTTTTGCTCCAGCATGACCTCTAAAAGATCTTGTTGGTGAAAACTCTCCTAATTTGTGTCCTACCATGTTCTCAGTTACATAAACCGGAACAAATTGACGACCATTGTGAACTGCGATAGTTTGTCCTACGAAATCCGGGGTAATCATTGAAGCTCTAGACCAAGTCTTTACCACTCCTTTATTGCCTCCTGCGATATTCTCTTGAACTTTTTTATCTAATTTGTAGTGTACAAATGGTCCTTTTTTTAATGAACGTGCCATGTCTATCTAATTATTTCTTTCTGCGTTCAACAATATACTTATTACTCGGGTTAACTTTAGAACGAGTTCTGTAACCTTTAGCAG
>JBIIXM010000227.1:0-3459 GCA_044338435.1 Flavobacterium sp.
GGAACCGATAAAAATTCGGCGGGTTTGTTCACCACAGTCAAATAGTCATCTTCATATACAATTTCCAAAGTTTTCCCTTCCGCCGGATTGTTTTTAAACGGATTGTCTTCTAACGGAATATCTTTGAGCATGTGTCTTAGTATTGGTTCGCATTTTCCGGTACAAGCGGGATAAAACTGTTGGTGCTTTCTAACTTCTGATTTAGGCGATTGTCCCCACCAAAATTCGGCCATCGCAATGGGTTTTAAGTCGTTTTGAAAAGCGTAATGCAAGAGTTTCGGCGCCGCGCATTCTCCTGCTCCGGCAGGAGGATTGCCATTAAAAATTTCTCCTAAGCTTTTCAGTTCTTGGTACTGATTGAGAAAGGCGTATTGTTCGAAAAGTTGCTGTTGGAGTTGCGCCGATTTTTTACGGCGTTCTTCTTTGAGTTGGTTTATTGTAGCAGTAAATTCAGCCACAGTTTCTTCAGCAGCGGTGATGTGATGGTTCCAATACAGCGTCATTTTTTTGAGCAAAATACCTTCTTCCTGACTTTCTTTGTTAAGTTGCTCTACATCGGCTTCCGGATTGTTTTGACGAAGTGCTGCTCTGCGTTTTTTGCCGATTTTAATCGTTTCTTTTTGCGCCTGAATTTCTTTTTCTGCTTGGATTTTGGTTTGGCTTAATGCTTGAATTGACTTTAGGTAAGCGTAATCATTTTCAAGTAGTTCAATTTTTTTATTATAATTGTTTAAGATAACTTCTTCTTGCTTGAAAAAACTTTTTTCTTCCAACATGTCAAACACAGTTGGTACAAAAAACGGGTGGTGATTGCGCTCTGCCAGTTTACCCGAAAACGCCCAAAGATAACCCAATCGACCATCTGTATTTTGTACTACTAAAACGCCGAACATTTTGCCTATGGCCAAACCGTTTTGTGTATCATTTAAGCCGAAGTTATGTTTGAAATCAGTTTGGGTTACCAGATAATGTTGTAGTGCTTTAGTCGCAATTATGCTTAATTCATGCGGTTCGTAATAAAAGGGAAAAGTGAATTTTTCCGGTAGGGAAATACCTGAAATGTCTTGTTGAAAAGCGATAAAATGAGCGGCCTTTTTCATCGCTGCAAAGCTATAAAGGAAAAGTAAATTATTGGCTGATTAATGATTTATTCCTTCAACAAAAGTTTTAAATTTTCAATAATTCGAATTTCAGATTTATAAAATTGAAGTGCTGTCGGCAACACTTTGTCAGACGTATCTCGAGGCGATTTTTTGATAACTCTTGCGGTTGTTCCGGTGAAATTTAAAGTGTATTCTTTGTTGATATCTGCTGCCTCGGTAGTGAATTTTAAGGTTTTACTTTCTACTTTCCAAGTTCCTTTGCCGTTAGAACGGTATTCATTCATGCCATTAAAGACATAGCTTGTGAAAATAAATGTTTGGTCTTCATTTAATTGGATTTTGTAGTCAACAATCTCGCCTTTAAGTGACTTATTGTAAAATATATAAGTTCCCGAAAAATCTTCAGTTTGAGCAATCAGGTTGAAATTGAAATTCAATAAAAATAGAAGCAAAAGTTGTTTCATAATACAGTAGGTACAAAAATTTGTTTATACTTGAATAACCCCCAAATTAAAAGGTTTTTCAATCGGCGCGTGATTGGCAGCTTCTATTCCCATGGAAATCCAAGTTCGGGTTTCCAGCGGATCAACAATCGCATCGGTCCATAATCTTGCAGCAGCATAATAAGGGGAAACTTGTTCGTCGTAACGCGCCTTGATTTTATCAAACAACGCTTGCTCGGTTTTTTCATCTACGGTTTCGCCTTTGGCTTTTAAAGAAGAAGCTTCAATTTGGGCCAAAACTTTAGCCGCTTGAGTGCCGCCCATTACGGCTAGTTCTGCACTTGGCCAGGCAAAGATTAATCTGGGGTCGTAAGCCTTACCACACATAGCGTAGTTTCCGGCGCCGTAGGAGTTGCCGACTACCACTGTGAACTTCGGTACAACCGAATTGGAAACAGCATTGACCATTTTGGCACCATCTTTAATGATTCCGCCGTGTTCACTTTTAGAACCTACCATAAAACCGGTTACGTCTTGCAGAAAAACGAGTGGAATTTTCTTTTGGTTACAGTTGGCTATGAACCGCGTGGCTTTATCGGCTGAATCTGAATAAATGACACCTCCGAATTGAATTTCACCTTTTTTGGTTTTAGAAACAGTTCTTTGGTTGGCCACGATACCGACAGCCCAACCATCAATTCGGGCATAGCAAGTAATGATGGATTTACCATAATCCGGTTTGTACATGTCCATTTCTGAATTGTCCACCAAACGCTTGATGATTTCCAACATGTCGTATTGTTCTGCTCTGGATTTGGGTAAAATGCCGTAAATATCTTTCTCGTCTAAAGCCGGTTTTTGAGGTTTTTCTCGGTTAAACCCTGCTTTTTCATAATCACCGATTTTCCCGACTATACTTTTAATTCGGTCTAAGGCATCTTTATCATCTTTGGCTTTATAATCGGTTACCCCGGAGATTTCACAATGCGTTGTGGCACCGCCTAGAGTTTCATTATCTATATTTTCTCCAATAGCGGCTTTCACCAAATAACTTCCGGCCAAGAAAATACTTCCTGTTTTATCCACTATCATGGCTTCATCACTCATAATAGGAAGGTAAGCACCACCGGCCACACAACTGCCCATAACTGCCGCAATTTGAGTAATACCCATACTGCTCATAATTGCGTTATTTCTGAAGATGCGACCAAAGTGTTCTTTATCCGGGAAAATTTCGTCCTGCATTGGCAAATACACTCCGGCAGAATCCACCAGATAAATGATTGGCAAACGATTTTCTATAGCGATTTCTTGCGCTCGTAAATTCTTTTTAGCTGTAATCGGAAACCAAGCGCCGGCTTTAACCGTTGCATCATTGGCCACAACAATACATTGTTTTCCTTTGATGTAGCCCATTTTTACCACCACACCACCGGAAGGACAACCACCGTGTTCTGCATACATGCCGTCACCCACAAAAGCCCCGATTTCGATACTTTTTGCTTTGTCATCCAATAAATAATCAATGCGCGCGCGTGCCGTCATTTTTCCTTCTGCATGTAATTTTTCAATGCGCTTTTCGCCTCCGCCCAATTTTACTTTAGCCAATCGTTGTTTTAATTCAGATAGTAAAAGTTTGTTGTGATCTTCGTTTTTATTGAAGGTAAGGTCCATAAATTTGTAGGGTATATAACGATTGTGTGAATTGGTTGCTAAACTACGAAAACGTTTTCAATAACTGAAATCAGATGTACAATTGACCATGCTAATTTTATGTTAACAAATTGTAAATTTCAATTCAATTGCATCAATTATATTTAATATTCACTTAACATTAGAGTCATACATTTGCATCAAATTTTAACACTATGTCTATCAACAACATTTTCCAGTTTTTAGTTCCAAAAGATAAA
>JBIIXM010000228.1:0-3450 GCA_044338435.1 Flavobacterium sp.
ACCTTTTTTTCTTTAGGGTTAAAAGGCTTTTTCTTTACTGACAATTTCGGTTTTATTTCCGTTTTTGGCTTTTCAGTGGTTTTGTTTTTTACCTCCGCTTGGTTTTGCTTTATGACATCCATAGCGTTTTTCGGGTTTTCTTTGGTACCGCGCAGGTGAATGACCAAGCCGTTTAAAAAATTTCGCAATACTTGATCGCCGCATTCCACATATTTTGGATGATCGGCATTTCTGAAAAAGTTTCCGATTTCACCTTTCGACATGCGAAAATCGACTAACATTAAAATCTCTTCTATTTGGTCGTCTCGCAATTGTAAAGCGACACGGAGTTTTTTGAAAATATCGTTGTTGTTCATCTTTTTAAGTGGCTGAGTCACTGAGTAGCTGAGTGACTGAGGTTTTTAATGGTTTTGTATTCTAATTCGGAGTTGGTTTACTCTGTTAATTAAAAAAGCCAAAGGTACGCCTTTTTAAAACTTTCACGCCATAATTTTTCGTTGTGTTGTCCGCCTTTGACAATTACTTTCTTGTTCATTTTTTTGCACTCACAACGTTTGGTGTTTACCCAATGCTCTATTTTTTCCAGATCGGTAATCACATCGGCATCGCCTTCGTTATCACCGCACAGAAAATAAACTTTAGTGTCAAACTTTTCGGTTTGATTTAAAAGCTCATTCATTTCTTTTCGACCAAACCAGAATGCAGGTGAGAAGCAACCAATCTTTCCAAAAACCTCAGGATATTTTACAGCGGCGTAAAAGCTTACCAAACCACCTAAAGAACTTCCGATCATTGCGGTGTTTTTAGCATTTGTTTTGGTGCGATAAGTAGCGTCGATTTTTAGTTTTAGGGTATTGACAATAAAATCAAGGTAGGCATTGGCTTGGCCGCCGCCGTATTTTTCGTGTTTGAATGGTGTTAGTTCGTCTATGCGTTTTTCACCGCCATGTTCAATTCCGATGACGATGACTTTGGCATTTAAACTGTCCAACGTTTCATCTACATTCCATTCGCCCACATAAGAAGTTTGTGCGTCAAACAAGTTTTGAGCATCGTGCATGTAAATTACCGGATATTTTTGAGCAGATGTTTGGTAACCTTCTGGCAAATAGACCCAGATTTTTTTGGAGGTTTTAAGTTCAGGAGATTCTATGGAGAAAGTAGAAACGTTTTTACCGGCCGTACTTCCTTGACCAAATGTGAAGCTTTGGATCAAGCAAAATAACAATAATACTATTGTTTTTAAGAGATTAATTGTTAGTTTCAGTGGCTTTTTCAGTTTCTTTCTTTTTCTTTTTATCGTCTTTTTTCTTAGGCTTTTCTGTTTTCAAAGCCATGTACTTTTCTTTTTGTTCGGCATTGAGATAGCTCAAAACTGTTTTTTCTGTGTTTTCCTGTATGGCTTTCATTTGGTTGTTTTTGTCTTCTTCACTAAACTCTTTTTTGAGTAAAACATCAACTTCTTTATAGCTTTTCAGGATTTCGTTTTTGATGGCAATGTATTGCAGATCGTCTAATTTCAAATCTTCTTTTAAACGAACCATTTGTTTTTCGATTTGTTGGTTTCTGCTATCTTCAATTTCTTTAGGAGTGGGTTGTTTTGGTCCTTGTTGGTTGGTTGGTGTGGCACCTATTCTTCGGTCAAGACCATTATAATATTGGCCAAAAGTATTCGCCGACGCCAATAAAAACAATATAATCAGTATTTTAAGGTATTTCATGATTTTTATTTTAAAGTGTAAAAGTAACAAAAACTAAGATGTTCTTCATCACAATAAATTATTAAGGTTTTATAAAATTTTTTATTTTAGCCAAAAACTTATCCGGAACATGAACAAATATGAAGAAAAATTAGCCCTATTAGCCGAAATGATTTCATTTTCCGTGGTGGACGGTCGTTTGCATGAAAGAGAGTATTTATTCTTATCAATGATAGCGGAAGAGTTGCAAATCAGCCAAGATGACTTTAAAGGTTTATTTCACGAGGAAAATTATCCCAAAGTAATTAAATCGGAGTTTGAACGGATTCAGCAATTTTATCGTTTGGCTTTATTGATGCACTGCGATGGCATTTTGCATGAAAGAGAGCAAATTAAGATTCATGAAATCGGCATCAATATGGGCTTGAATCCGCATGCCATAAAGCGGGTTTTGAAAGCAATGGAAGTTTCTCCGACCAAAATGATATCGGCTGAATTCTTATTGGAAATTTTTCAAGAGCAGCTTAATTAGTCGATTGCCCTTTTAAATTACTATACTATCGTGACTTTTATAGTCTTATTTTTTCCGTTCTAAGTACATCGTTCCGAACTCGAGTTTAAAGGTCAGATTTTCCGCGTCGAGTACAACAATTTCAGCATCTTCATCAATCCCATCGGTTGCAATATTTCTTTTTTGAGAAAGTGTTTTTCCGTCTGCAGAAAGGCTGTAAACGCCGGTAATAGTAACAGCATTTGCTCCGAGTTTAGTTGAGGTAAATTTGCCGTTAGTGTCAAAACAAACTTCGGTATTTTGCGCTTCTTTGATAATCTCTTTCGAAAATTCATCCGGGTTGACAAATTCAAATGTTTTAAAGGTCCAACAACCGATTATTTTTTCAGCGTTGCTTTTTTGTGCGTTTGCGTTGTGACAGCAGCATAAAATCAGGAATACAATTATCCAGCTTCTTTTCATAAATAATAACATTTTTTAGTGGTTAGCGCTATTGAATTCTATCATCCATTCTATGCCGTATTTGTCGCGGAACATACCAAAGTACGTTCCCCATGGGCTATAAGCGATAGGCATCTCAACTTGACCACCTTCGGAAAGACCATAAAATAGTTTTTCGGCTTCTGTTTTGCTTTGGGCGCTGACGGAAATTTTACTTCTGTTTTCATTTTCGTTTGTTTTACCTAAAATTTCAGGAACATCATTGGCCAATAATTCGTTAGGGCCAATAGGTAAGGCGATGAGCATTATTTTCTCTGCTTCGTGTTCCGGTAAGGGAAATTCAGGACTCGACAACTCTTTGAAACGCATCAGTTTGGTGAAATTGCCTCCAAATACAGATTGGTAGAACAAAAAGGCTTCTTCTGCGTTTCCGTTAAAGTTGATATGTGGGTTGATTAGTGCCATATTTTGAGTGATTAATGATGTTATTACTGGTTTAGTTGTAATGTTTTAGTAGCGGATTTTTTATCAAGGATAGTGTCTTTAAAGTGCGGTAATCTGTTTAATTATTTTTTGGTTGTTATGTTGTTGAGCATTGAATTTATGAGTTTATTGTTGTTTTCAATTGCTTTTTTATTGGAGTAATTAAATTCATGTTTTGCTTTCCCGTTTTTCATCAACTCGTTTTTGTTTTCAATATCGATAAAAACAATTTCGTTCTTATTTGTGGTGTAACTTTTGAAGAAAAATTCATCTCTAAAATTGACGGCTTCCTCTGTGCTATTTAGAGTTTCGAGT
>JBIIXM010000229.1:0-3434 GCA_044338435.1 Flavobacterium sp.
AAGTAAATAAAAACAATGTAATTTCTATTAATAAAAAAATCAACAATGAGTTTAACAATATTTTTAAGTTTTATGGGAACTCTTGCAGCTATCGGAACAGGAATTATTGCTTTGATTGGATTTATAATTGGCTGGAAATTTTCAGATTTTTTTATTCCACCAAGAGATTTCTGGACTAAAAGCGGGGCTACTATGATTGGTGTAAAATTTGGAATTGCTTTGGGCGGAGCATTCTTTGCTGTTTGGGCTATGGCTGCCTTAATAACTGCTATATTTAGTTAAAATACTCAATGGTCAAAACCAAGTAGTCAACATCAAGAAAATAATACTACAATAATTAATAGAAATTTTATTGTTTTTAAAGAGTCCAACTGATTAGTCGTTGGGCTTTTTTTATTTTAGTAGAAGCGCTATTCGTTTTCCTCTTTATTCTCCTTAAAAAAATAAACATACTGAATCGGTTGTGAGGTAAGCTTTTCGTTGTCCGCTGCTTCTTCCTCCGGTTCCGGCGTATTGACAAAGTTGCCGTTCTCGTCAAAATGCTTCATAAACATATCTTCCTCCGGATTAAAATCGGGTTTCTCCCATTCGTATTGGATGGCTTTTTTATAATCGGGGGTTTTAAAAATAGCCGCAAAAACAAAACCGGTTAAGAATCCGGCCAAATGACCTTCCCAAGAAATTTGTCGGTCAACCTCAGGAAACACATACCAAATCATCCCGCCGTATAACATCACAACCGTAAGCGATAACGCCATGAGTCGGTAATACTGAGTCATCATGCCTTTAAAGAAAATAAAAGACACCAACACATAAATCAAACCGCTGGCACCAATGTGATAGGATTCGCGCCCAATAACCCAAGTGATCAAGCCGGAAAACACAATTCCGTAAACCAACACCTTGAGTGAGATGTCGCGGTAAAAATAGATCAGCGCCGCTGTTAAAATAAATAACGGAAAAGTATTGTTGGCTATGTGATTTAAATCGCCGTGCAAAAACGGACTCAACAAAACACCTTGCAAACCTTGCCAGGTTCGGGGATAAATGCCGTGTGTGGTCCAATCGAGATTAAAGCGATCTTCCGCTAAGAAAACGCTCCAAATCACCAACACCAAAAAAACCGGCACTATCCATACCGAAGGCGTAAACTTAAAATGATGCTGATCGTTCATAGGTTTTTAAAATAACTCCTTTGGCTTGTCAAAAACACCGCCAAGATAAAAATAGTGCTAATTTGTCATACAATTTGAAAATTTGAAGATGAGATAATTTGAAAATTATAAATATAACAACACATTATACTTAAATTTGTGCCTATGCTAATTTGAAAACCACAACCCATTTTCAAATTTTCAAATTTTCAAATTGACACATTTTCACATTACAATGGAAGCACCTTTGGCAGAACGCATCAGACCGCAGCGATTGGAAGACTACATCAGTCAGTTACACTTGGTAGGCGAAAACGGTTCGTTGACCCAACAAATTGCTCGTGGCGTTATTCCGTCGATGATTTTTTGGGGTTCACCGGGCACGGGCAAAACCACTTTAGCGCAAATCATTGCCAAACAAAGTAACCGTCCGTTTTACGAGTTGAGCGCCATTAATAGCGGGGTGAAAGACATCCGCGATGTGATTGAAAAAGCCAAACAAAGCGGCGGTTTGTTCACGGCCAAAAATCCGATTTTATTTATAGACGAGATCCATCGTTTCAGCAAATCGCAACAAGATTCATTGCTGGCTGCCGTGGAAAAAGGCTGGGTAACGCTCATAGGTGCCACGACTGAAAACCCAAGTTTTGAAGTCATTCCCGCTTTGTTGTCACGTTGTCAGGTGTATATTTTGAATCCGTTTTCTAAAGAAGATTTGTTGGCTTTGTTGCACCGCGCGATGAAGGAAGACAAAATAATCTCCGCTAAAAAAATCAAATTAAAAGAAACTGAGGCTTTACTGCGACTTTCGGGTGGAGACGGACGCAAACTATTGAATATTTTTGAACTCGTTGTCAACGCCAGCCCTGAAGGTCAAATTACGATTACCAACGACAAAGTATTGGAGTTGGTACAACAAAACACCGTATTGTACGACAAAACCGGAGAACAACATTACGATATTGTTTCGGCTTTTATCAAATCGATTCGCGGTAGTGACCCGAACGGCGCTGTCTATTGGTTGGCGCGAATGATTGAAGGCGGCGAAGATGTAAAATTCATCGCCCGCAGAATGTTGATTTTATCCAGTGAAGATATTGGCAATGCGAATCCGACGGCTTTTATCATGGCCAACAATACGTTCCAAGCCGTTTCAACCATTGGCTATCCGGAAAGCCGAATTATATTAAGTCAGTGTGCGATTTACTTAGCCACATCACCTAAAAGCAATGCGAGTTACATGGCTATAGGCGAAGCACAGGCTTTGGTGAAACAAACCGGCGATTTATCGGTACCGATTCATTTGCGCAACGCACCAACTAAACTAATGAAGGAATTGGGTTATGGCGAAGAATATCAGTACTCGCACAATTACGCCAATAATTTCTCGGAACAAGAATATTTACCCGATGAAATCAGGAATACCGATTTCTACAAACCGGGAAACAACGCTCGTGAAAACGAGATGCGTACCTTTTTGAAAAACCGTTGGAAAGATAAGTACGGGTATTAGTTTTGGTTGTTAAAACTTCAAATTAATCGGTTCTGACACCAAGTTTCCATTGTTGTAATATTCAAATATCCATTTACCATCTTTGAGTAATACGGTTCCGTTTACCCCATTTTTATCGGCCATAAAAACATTCTTTTGTGAAGTATTGTACAAACGCATGATGACTTTTGGCTCATTATCAACAACCTGATATCCATTTGCTGTTGGTTGCGCAAAAAAGAAAGGAGTATTGGGTTTAGATTCTATTTTGTTGTCTTTTACTCTCACCACGGGTTTCTCATCGGTATTAGGTGTGGAAACCGATTCAACTCTGGTTTCTGAAACCCTAACCACAGGTTTTTCTGTTGTTGGTTGAAATGGCAATGATTTGACTTCATACTTATAGTTCAAAGTTTCAAACGACTTGGCTGCCTCTCTCAATGCTTGGCTGTAAGCTATAGAATATTGTTTTTCGCGACTGGTTCCGAGTTCGGTTTGGTAAACAATATTGCCTTTACAATCTTTTAAAGCCACTCTGATTTTAGTGACCATAATTCCGCTTTCATTGATTAAATCTGCTGTTAGAAAATCACAACGATTCATAGTGTCATCGGCAAAAGATTCGTCACTAAAATAGGCTTTGAAACCATATTTTTGGAGCAATAGTTTAACGGAAGTATTCATTCCGTATTTATCCTCTGTTTTAAAAGTGTCAAATTTTTTGGGCACAATTACGTATTGATAAATATTAATTTCCTGTGAAAAGGAAACATATGATACTAGAAATA
>JBIIXM010000230.1:0-3422 GCA_044338435.1 Flavobacterium sp.
TCAAATTACCAAATTACTCCAACCGCATTCTTTTATAGAAGCCCATTATATCGATGGCATGCCGATGTTAGTCGAATCAATCCGTCAATACATTGCTAATCATGTTAAAACCGATTATCTGATTACGTCACGTATTGACAACGACGACAGCATCAGCAAGTATTTTATCGAAACCATACAATCAAAATTCGACAAACAATTGCATTTAGCGGTAGATGTAACGGCCGGTTACACCTTAAATTTATCGCCGGTTATGATTGGTAAAAAAGAGCATTTGTTCAATCCGTTTATGAGTTTGATTGAAAAAACTGCCAACGCCAAAACAGTATGGTTTTACGACCATAATATGTGGAAAAAAGAAAAAAACATCATTCACTTATCGTATCCGAGATTGTGGATGTCCAACATACATGAAAAGAACAAGGTAAATGAGTTTGACGGCTACGGCAACATTAGTTGGAACAAAGTGAGTCAGGATTTCATCCTTTCCCCTGAAAAAAATGGCGAAATCGCTGCAGCGGTGATTCCGCAATCAAAATGGCGTTGGTTGAGTTGTAAGAACCAACTTTATGTTACTTTTGGCTTCTATTTAAAACTCATCAAAAAGAAATTAGGACTTTATAAAATCAAATAACACATGAAAATTGTAATTCTCGCTGCCGGCATTGGCTCCCGACTCGGAAATCCGTTTCCAAAACCGCTTACGACACTAGATGACGGTAAAAGCATTATGGAAAGACAAATTGACAACATCACTCAGTATTTTGATATCAATGACATTTTCATCGTGGTTGGTTTTAAAAAGGAATTGATTATGGAACGCTTTGATGAAGTGGCTTACGTATACAATCCGTTATTTGACTGTACCAATACTTCGAAAAGTTTGCTAAAAGTCCTGAAAAAATTCAAAAACGAACCCGTACTTTGGTTCAATGGCGATGTGGTTTTTGATGCCAAGTTGTTGTCCGAATTAATGCCTACTATCAAAGAAGACAAATCATTCGTAGCGGTAAATACCTCTCGCGTTTCCGATGAAGAAGTGAAATATACCTTAACCGGTGGTTACATTGATGAATTGTCCAAAGTGGTGAAAAACGGTTTGGGCGAAGCAGTCGGTATCAATTTCATCAGTTCAGGCGATTTGCAATCGTTTGTCAATCGTTTGGAAGAAGTAGACGACAACGATTACTTTGAAAGAGGTTTGGAATTGGCCATTCAACGCGATAATTTAAAAATCAAGCCGATAGACATTTCAAAATACGATTGCATTGAAGTAGATTTCAAAGAAGATTTAGCCAACGCCAATCAATTAGTGAAAAAATAATGAGAACTGTTCTTTTTTGCGAACATGCTTATGCATTCGGTATTTTAGAACCGATAGCGGATGTCCTGAAAGCAAAGCAATACGACTATGTTTGGTTTACCACCAAAGCCTTAGCACCAAAGTTTCCCTTTAAAAATGAGCCGCATATCAGCAGCATGGCTGAATTGAGAAAGTTCAAAAGCGATTGTCTTTTCATTCCCGGAAATTACTCGCCGTTTTACATCAGAGGTTACAAAGCCCAAGTATTTCATGGCTTGGCCGGTGAAAAAGCCTCCCATTTTAAAGTCAGAGGCTACTTTGATGTTTACCTGACACAAGGCCCTTATTTTACAGAACGTTTCAACCAAATCAAAGCCAAGCACCAAAACTTTGAAGTCATTGAAACCGGTTGGTGTAAACTCGATGTTTACGAAAAAAACAAGGAAAGTTATTTAGCGGAAAAAGCCGAATTACTCCAAAAACACCAGGCCAAAAAACTACTGATCTTTGCGCCTACGCACAATGTGAGTATGAATTGTGCGCCGTTTTTAGTAGCTGAATTTGAACAATTGGCTTCTAATAAAGACTATCTGATTGTGGTGAAATTCCACGATTTAACCAAGCCCGAAGTGATGACGGCTTACCACGAATTGGCAGCCAAACACGACAACATTGTAATGTCGAAAGACCCCAATATCAGCAAACTTATTTATATTGGCGATTTGCTCATCAGCGATACTTCGTCGGTGGTATACGAGTTTATTTTGTTAGATAAACCGGTGCTGACCTTCAAATCAAAGGCCGAAAACATTTTGTGGGATGATGCTAAAGAATACAGCGGGCTAGCCGAAAAAGTGGAAGCCAATTTGACTCTTGACGCCTATAAAGACCAAAGAGAAAAAGTCATTGCGGCTTATCATCCTTATCATGACGGCAAATCATCATTGCGTATGATTGAAGCCGTAGAAAAAATGATAGCCGAAAAAGGCGTGCCCAAATACCGGAAAATGGGACTTGACAGAATGATAGAATCCCTCAAGATTTTCAATATAAAAAATCGCTAATGAACAACAACGAAGAAGTACACAAAGCTTTTGAAGTCATCCAAAACGGTGGCATCATCCTCTATCCTACCGATACCGTTTGGGGAATAGGCTGTGATGCGACCAATGAGGAAGCTGTAAAAAAAATCTACGCTTTAAAACAACGCGAGGAAACCAAGAGTATGATTGTGTTGATGAATGGCGAAAAGATGATGTACAACGTTTTCAAAGACATTCCGGAAGTGGCTTGGCAAATCCTGGATTTTTCCGAAAAGCCTACCACTTTAATCCTAGATAATCCGAGAAATGTGGCTGCTAATATTATTGCAGATGACAAAACCTTGGGCGTCAGAATCGTGAAAGAACCGTTCTGCTTTAAATTGATGGAACGCATGAAAAAACCGTTGGTTTCCACTTCTGCTAATATTTCCGGACAACCTACACCAAAATCTTTTAAAGAAATCAGCCCCGAAATTATAAACGGTGTAGACTATGTAGTAAATTTGCACCGCGAAAAAACCTGCGATAAACCGTCAACGATTATTAAATTAACCAATGACAGTCAGGTGAAGATTATTCGCAAGTGAATGTGATTTAAGAATGAAGATTAACGAATTTAGATTGCAGAATTATCAATTAGATCAAAAATCGACAATCGTTAATCAGCAATCAACAGTCAAATAATGAATTACACCAAAGCCTTAAACAATAAAATCTTCGAAATCATTGCAAAAGCCTCACAAGAGCTTCAATTGGAAAGCTATGTGATTGGTGGTTTTGTTCGCGATCATTTATTGCAACGCGATTTTAAAAAAGACATCGACATTGTAGCAGTTGGTTCCGGTATTGATTTGGCCTTGAAAGTCTCTGAATTGTTACCCAACAAACCCAAGGTACAAGTATTTAAAAACTACGGTACTGCGATGTTGCGCTACAAAGAAATCGACATAGAATTTGTAGGCGCGCGCAAAGAAAGTTACGCTGAAAACAGTCGCAATCCCTTGGTAGAAATCGGCACTTTAGAAGACGATCAAAACCGACGCGACTTTACAATTAACGCTTTGGCTTTTTCTTTA
>JBIIXM010000231.1:0-3384 GCA_044338435.1 Flavobacterium sp.
ACATTACTTATATAGGGCAAGGAATTGGATACACCCAATGAATCGGTATGTCTTATGAAGTCGATTTTGATACGATGAAAGAACTCATCAACAGAATCTTCAAAAAGGCGAAAATTGACAGGGTCAAAACAGCCAACCACGACGATCACGATTCAGATATGTTTCCTGAAGGCATGAACATGAAATCGAAAAAAGCGGAAGAAAAAGACAAAAAGAAACCCGAACCATCCTCAAATAAAGAAGCTGTTCCTACCGAAGATTAGCTTTTCACTTTCTTTTCTCAATAACAAACTAAAAACTTATCAACGAAAACGATTGAATTTTAGTCATATTATTAATATCTTGATAATATGGGTAAAAAACTACTGTCTCTTTGCTAATTTTACATTTTAATACATCAATTATGTCTAATAATATAAAAAAGATAGGAGTGTTAACTTCCGGTGGTGATTCACCCGGAATGAATGCCGCTATCCGTTCAGTAGTTAGAACTTGTGCCTACCACAATGTAGAATGTATCGGTATTTATCGAGGCTATCAAGGTATGATTGAAGGCGATTTTAAAGAAATGGGACCGCGTAGTGTGAACAACATCGTAAACAAAGGCGGCACTATTTTAAAATCGGCACGTTCTAAGGAATTCATGACACCGGAAGGCCGTCAAAAAGCTTATCAAAATTTGAAAACTGCCGGTGTAGATGCTTTAGTAGTTATTGGTGGTGACGGTTCTTTTACCGGAGCGGAAGTCTTTAATAATGAATTCGATTTTCCGGTGATGGGTATACCAGGGACTATTGATAACGACATTTTCGGAACCAGTCACACTTTAGGATATGACACTGCTTTGAATACCGTAGTTGAGGTTATCGATAAAATCAGAGACACCGCCAGTTCCCACAACCGTTTGTTTTTTGTAGAAGTTATGGGGCGCGATGCCGGTCACATTGCCTTGAACGCCGGAATCGGTGCCGGGGCAGAAGAAATTCTGATTCCCGAAGAAGATTTAGGATTAGACCGTTTGTTAGATTCCTTAAAGAAAAGCAAAGCTTCCGGAAAATCATCGAGTATCGTAGTGATTGCCGAAGGTGATAAAATTGGTAAAAACGTATTTGAGTTGAAAGATTACGTAGAAGCCAATCTGCCGGAATACGACGTACGTGTTTCCGTTTTAGGACACATGCAACGCGGTGGTGCGCCTTCGTGTTTTGACCGCGTTTTAGCGTCGCGTTTAGGCGTAAAAGCTGTAGAATCTTTGTTAGAAGGTAAAACCAATTTTATGGTTGGTTTGCTTGCCGATAAAGTAGCCTTAACTCCTTTAGAACAAGCCATCAAAGGCCACTCGGAAATCGACCAAGAGTTGTTGCGTGTATCCGACATCATGACCACTTAGTCTACAGCAATACCAAAAATCAATATCAATAATAATTTAATCAGTAATACAGATAAAATGTCAAAAGTAAAATTAGGAATTAACGGTTTCGGAAGAATTGGAAGAATTGTTTTCAGAGAAACTTTTAACAGAGATAATGTAGAAGTAGTAGCCATCAACGATTTATTGGATGTTGATCATTTGGCTTATTTATTAAAATATGATTCGGTTCACGGGCGTTTCAACGGTAAAGTGGAAGTAAAAGACGGAAAGTTGTATGTAAACGACAAATTCATCCGTGTTACTGCCGAAAGAGATCCGAAATTAATCCAATGGGATGATGCTTCCGTTGATGTGGATGTAGTGGCCGAATGTACCGGTTTTTTCACCACTTTAGAAACGGCTCAAGCACACATCGCCGGTGGTGCTAAAAAAGTTGTGATTTCTGCGCCGTCTGCCGATGCGCCAATGTTTGTAATGGGTGTGAACCACCACGAAGCAAAAGCTACTGATACAGTAGTATCTAATGCTTCATGTACCACCAACTGTTTGGCTCCTTTGGCCAAAGTAATCAACGATAATTTCGGAATTGTAGAAGGATTAATGACTACTGTTCATGCCACTACTTCAACTCAAATGACTGCCGACGGACCTTCTCGTAAAGATTGGAGAGGCGGACGTGCTGCCAGCGTAAATATCATTCCGTCTTCTACCGGAGCAGCTAAAGCTGTTGGAAAAGTAATCCCGTCGTTAAACGGAAAATTAACCGGAATGTCTTTCCGTGTACCAACTGTAGACGTTTCTGTGGTAGACTTAACTGTGAAATTAGCCAAAGAAACCAGCTACGAAGACATCATGGCGGTGTTGAAAAAGGCTTCAGAAAACGAAATGAAAGGCATTTTAGGCTTTACAGAAGATGATGTGGTTTCACAAGATTTTGTCGGCGATGCCAGAACTTCTATCGTAGACGCTAAAGCCGGAATCGGTTTGAATTCAACTTTCTTCAAATTGGTTTCTTGGTACGATAACGAATACGGTTATTCCAGTAAGTTAATCGATTTATCGGTACATATTGCCAACTTATAATAACGACATCCCGTCTGCAGTTTTGTGGACGGGATTTTTTATACCTAACAAACAACCAAACCGAAATAATAAAGAGAATTAAGTTTTATGATTTGAGACTCATATCAATTCGTAACTCCTAATTCGTAATGCTTAATTCATTATGAAATTACTAGTTGACAGCGGATCTACCAAAGCCGATTGGATTGCCATTGACGATAACGGTAAAGTGCTTTTTACAACCCAATCTTTAGGATTAAATCCGGAAGTATTAAACGAAGAAGAAATTATCCATCGCCTAAACGATAAATTCGATATCGAACACAACAAGGACAAAGCCACGCATTTGTTCTTTTACGGCGCCGGTTGCGGTACCGATAGAATGAAAAACTTTTTGACCGATGTTTTTCAAAAATATTTTTCCAATGCAGTGGTCTCTGTACACGAAGATACCTATGCGGCAGTCTATGCCACCACGCCTAAAGACGAAGAAGCAATTGTTTGTATTTTAGGAACCGGTTCCAATTGCAGTTACTTTGACGGTAAAGTGTTGCACCAAAAAGTACAATCGTTAGGCTATATTGCCATGGATGATTGCTCCGGAAATCGATTTGGACGCCATTTGATTCGCGGGTATTACTTCGGAAAAATGCCGGCCGATTTGGCTAAGGAATTTGAAGAAGAATACAATGTCGATCCGGATTACATCAAAGCCAATTTGTACAAAGAACCTAATCCGAATGCGTATTTAGCAACTTTCGCCAAGTTTTTAATCAAACATAAAGACACCGAGTTCTGTCAAAACTTCATCAAAGCAGAAATGACGGATTTTGTGGAGAATTACATCATGCAATTTGACAATTGTACCAAAGTACCGGTGCATTTTGTAGGTTCGATTGCGTTTTATTTGAAAGACGAATTGGAGCAAGTGCTCAATAGTTACGGTATCC
>JBIIXM010000232.1:0-3365 GCA_044338435.1 Flavobacterium sp.
TGACACTCAATTATTTTGGTAAAGTTTTCGGAATGTCCTCCAATTTAAGGTCGCTTTGTGCCATGACCGGCATAGGTAAAAAAGTCCCTTTTTTCGATTGGGATTGGAAGTCACAACGTTGGAATTTAGCTGTAGTAGCCGGCGCTATGATAGGTGGTTTTGTAGCTGTACATTTTATGAGTGACACTTCGAATGTTACTTTGAATCCGAAAACGGTTGAGCAATTAGCAACTTTAAATATTGAAGCACCAAACGGAAATTTACTGCCTGAATCTGTTTTTGGTACAGCAGCTTTACAATCGCCTAAAATGATTTTTATATTACTGCTGGGTGGCGTTCTGATTGGTTTCGGATCTCGCTATGCTGGTGGCTGTACTTCCGGTCATGCCATATCCGGTTTGAGCAATTTGCAGTTACCTTCTCTAAAAGCGGTTATTGGTTTCTTTATCGGCGGATTGTTGATGGCTCATTATATTTTACCCTTAATTTTCTAAGCTATGAATTTATTGAGATATATAATAGTTGGTTTTATTTTCGGAATAGTGTTAACAAAGGCCGAAGCCGTTTCTTGGTACCGAATTTATGAAATGTTCCAATTTCAATCGTTTCATATGTATGGCATTATTACTGTGGCAATTCTCACAGGATTGGTGGGCATTCAAATTATTAAAAGAAAACAATTGAAAGACATTGATGGTAATCCTATTGTTATCCAAGACAAAGAAAAAGGAAACATGCGTTATTGGATAGGCGGCATCCTTTTCGGATTGGGCTGGGCTATGGTTGGTGCTTGTCCGGGGCCGATTTTTATCCTTTTGGGTTCTGGATTTATGAGTGTCGGATTGATATTATTCGGAGCAGTTTTCGGTACTTTTTTGTACGGTTTAGTTAAAGACAAATTACCGCACTAATCGGATTCACATCCATAAAGCAAAAGACAAGATTGGGTTTAAACAGATTTTTTGGTCACACATCGACAATTTGACCATTGGCATACAAGTTATTATTACATTTAAAATAACAAACAACTCAAAAAACAATCTTGTTGATACCATAACTAACCCTGTTATCTTATCAACTTTGCCACCTCTTTCTTCGGAATCAGGTGGTTTTTTTAATCGGCCAAGCGGCGTAGTTTGTTTCTGTCTGTTATTTTGATGCGTTTGCCGTCGAGTTCTATCAGTCCGGCTTTGTTGAGTTCAGATAGTAATCTTATACAACTTTCCGTCGCTGTTCCAATCATTCCGGCCAATTCTTCACGAGAGAGTTGTAATTTCAAGCAACCATCTTCTGTTTTTCCGAAGTTTTCTTCCAAGTATATTAAGGTTTCCGCTAACCGCTCTTTAACGCTTTTTTGTGCCATAGAAACCATGTGATCGTCTGCATCTTTCAAATCTCCGCAAATGGTTTTCATCACATTCATGGAAAAGTTATTGTTTTGATTGAAGAACTGCATAATTTCGGATTTCGGAATAAAGCACACTTCCATATCTTCTAAAGCAACAGCACTTAAGTTGGTTGGTTCTTCGCTAATCATAGAACGCTGTCCTAACAATTCACCCGGTTTGACCAATTTGACAATTTGGTCTTTACCGTTGGCACTGAGCTTGGTCATTTTGCAAACGCCGTCTTTAACACAATAAATACCGTGAGTTGTTTCGCCTTCTTCAAATATAACTTCTCCCTTTTTAATGGTATAAGAGGTTTTGCAATCGGCCATTCGTAGCAACTCATCCTTGCTTAAGGCTTTTAGCGAACTGAATTGTCTAACGATACATTGTTCACATTTACTCATGGTACTCTTTATTGGTTACTACAAATATATTTAAAGTATGACAAATATCATATTTTAATTTTCATACTTAAGTGACCTTTGTTACAGGTAAAATGAGCAAATTAAAAAGTATGAATCCATCACAGTGTTTCCATTGTGGTAATGAGATTGTAAAAAAAGACGAAATCTTATTTGACGACAAACATTTTTGTTGTAACGGTTGTAAAACGGTTTATGAAATATTCAGTCAGAATGATTTGTCTTGTTATTACGATTTTCAGGCAGCGCCGGGCGCTACACCACCAGATATTAAGGGCAAATATGATTTTTTAGCCAATGAAGAAATTGTTACTAAACTCCTCGATTTCCAAGAAAGTACAACAGCCATTGTTTCATTGTACATTCCTCATATACACTGTAGCTCGTGTATTTGGATTTTGGAGAATTTACAAAGGCTTCAGCCGGGAATAATAGCCTCTCAAGTTAATTTCCCCAATAAGAAAGTCCGCATTACCTATCATCCTGAAAGAACCAACCTCAAAGAGATTGTTGGATTGCTTTGTGCTATTGGTTATGAACCTTACATTAGTTTAGATAATTATACCGAAGGCAAAAAGATAGTCGATCGCACCTTAATTTATAAATTAGGAGTAGCTTTTTTCTGTTTCGGCAATATCATGCTGTTGTCGTTTCCGGAGTATTTTGAGGTAGGCGAATTTTGGATTGAACAATACAAAGGCTTTTTCCGATGGTTGATTTTTGCTCTGTCTTTACCGGCTTTTGTTTATTCGGCCTCGGGTTATTATGTAGCTGCTTGGAAAAGCATGAAACAAGGATTGCTCAATATTGAGATTCCGATTGCTTTAGGTATAGTGGTGATGTTTATTCGCAGCACGGTTGATATCGCTTTCGATTACGGACAGGGCTTTTTCGACAGTATGTGCGGTTTGATTTTCTTTATGTTGTTGGGGAAATTATTCCAGCAAAAAACCTATGATTTCTTATCTTTTGAACGCGATTATAAGTCTTATTTTCCTATTGCTATTACCAAAGTATTACCTGATGGTTCGGAAGAAGCTGTGCAGGTTTACGATATTAAAAAAGGAGACCGATTGCTGATTAGAAACCAAGAGTTAATTCCGGTTGACGGGATTTTGATTTCCGAAAAAGCGTCTGTAGACTATAGTTTTGTCACCGGTGAAGCGGTACCGATTGAGAAAAAATCGGGCGATAAAATTTTTGCCGGCGGAAAGCAATTGGGGAAAGTCATCGAAATGGAAGTTTTATTCTCCGTTTCTCAAAGTTATCTGACCCAATTATGGAGCAATGATGTCTTCCAAAAAAGAGTGGCTCAAAAACACAAATCCATCACCGATAAAATCAGTCATTATTTTACACCGGCTTTGTTATTACTGTCTGTTGTATCTTTTGTGTATTGGATTTTTATTGATGTTTCCACCGCTTTTAATGTATTTACCGCTATCCTAATTGTGGCTTGTCCGTGTGCGTTGGCTTTAACAGCGCCTTTTACTTTAGGCAATGTATTGCGCATTATGGGGAACCGAAAACTATACCTCAAAAATGCCATCGT
>JBIIXM010000233.1:0-3358 GCA_044338435.1 Flavobacterium sp.
ATTGCCGATTTATCCAAAAGCAATCCCAATGTAAAGGGCATTCGATTTTTAAGAAACTACGGAAAATCTCAAGCTTTGCACGCCGGTTTTTCCAAAGCCAGTGGCGACGTAGTGATCACTATGGATGCCGATTTACAAGACAGTCCGGACGAAATTCCTGATTTGTACAATATGATCATGCAGCAAAACTTCGACTTGGTTTCGGGCTGGAAGAAGAAACGCTACGACTCGGTTGTCGCCAAAAATTTACCTTCTAAATTATTTAACTGGGCGGCTCGTAAAACCTCGGGCGTTTATTTGAATGATTTCAATTGCGGATTGAAAGCCTACAAAAACGTAGTCATCAAAAATATAGAAGTTTCCGGTGAAATGCACCGCTACATTCCGGTTTTGGCTAAAAATGCAGGTTTCGGAAAAATCGGTGAAAAGGTTGTTATCCACCAAGCCCGAAAATACGGCGAATCCAAATTCGGCATGAGTCGTTTCATCAATGGCTTCTTGGATTTAATTACCATTTGGTTTTTGTCTCGTTACGGCAAAAGACCGATGCACTTGTTTGGAGCTGTTGGTGTACTGATGTTTGTCATCGGATTTTTAGCCACCGGCGCTATCATAACATTAAAATTAATCAAACTATATTCCGGTTACCACACCATTTTAGTGACCGATAATCCCCTATTTTACATCGCTTTAACAGCAATGATACTAGGTTCACAATTGTTCCTTGCCGGATTTTTAGGAGAAATCATCCTGAGAACCAAAAACAACGAAGAGCGTTATAAAATTTCGACTGAAGTAAATTTGTAATTTATTTCAAATACAATATCCACAATATGCATATCGATCAATCCATATTAGACAAAGTGAACGAATGGCTGACACCAACATTCGACAACGATACTCAAAACCAAATCAAAGAAATGATGACCACTTCTCCCAAAAATCTGGAGGAGAGTTTTTATAAAAATTTAGAATTCGGAACCGGCGGTATGAGAGGTATTATGGGTGTTGGCACCAACCGAATCAACAAATACACTTTGGGTAAAAACACCCAAGGCATTTCAGAATACTTAAAAAAATCGTTTCCGGGTGAAGACTTAAAAGTAGTCATCGCCTACGATTGTCGCCACAACAGCGATACTTTAGGAAAAGTTGTAGCCGATGTATTTTCGGCCAACGGCATTAAGGTCTTTCTTTTCTCAGAAATGCGCCCTACTCCGGAACTTTCTTTTGCATTAAAACATTTGAATTGTCACGCCGGAATTGTTTTAACGGCTTCGCACAATCCGCCGGAATACAACGGTTACAAAGTGTATTGGCAAGACGGTGGGCAATTGGTTCCGCCACAAGACGGAGAAATTATTGAAGTGATTGAACGCTTAAAATATAACGAGATTAATTTTGAGGCCAATGAAAATTTAATCGAATACATCAGCACCGAAGTGGATGAAGCTTTTGCCGAATCAACAGTGGCCAATGCGAGTTTTAATACCTCGGCTTCTGCTAAGGCGGGATTAAAAATTGTTTACACTTCACTGCACGGCACTTCTATTAAAATGGTGCCGAGTGTTTTAGCCAAAGCCGGTTATACTGATGTGAATATCGTACCGGAACAAGCAGAACCCAATGGGGATTTCCCAACCGTAGTTTCGCCTAACCCGGAAGAACCGGAAGCATTGACTATGGCGTTAGCGTTGGCGGAAAAACTAAATGCGGATATTGTTTTCGGCACCGATCCTGACAGTGACCGATTAGGTGTAGCGGTTCGCGACGCTCAAAACAATATGCTATTGCTCAACGGAAACCAAACCATGGTTATCATGACGCATTACTTGCTGGAGCAATGGCAGAAAGCCGACAAAATTAACGGCAAACAATTTATCGGTTCTACTATCGTGTCTACACCTATGATGTTGGAGTTGGCTTCAGCTTACAACGTAGAATGCAAAGTAGGTTTGACCGGTTTCAAGTGGATTGCCAAATTCATCAAAGATTTTCCTGAATTACAATTTATAGGTGGCGGAGAAGAAAGTTTTGGTTTTATGGTAGGCGATGCCGTTCGAGATAAAGATGCTGTCGGCGCTATTTTATTAATGTGTGAAATTGCCGCTCAAGCGAAAGAAAACAACAGCTCGGTTTACGAATACTTGCAACAAATGTATGTGGATTACGGTTTTTACAAAGAACACCTGATTTCACTGACCAAAAAAGGCATTGAAGGCGCCAACGAAATCAAACAAATGATGGTTGACTTGCGTGAAAATCCTTTAGCGGAAATCAACGGGCAAAGAGTTATTATGGTAGAAGATTACCAAAATTCAACGGCTAAAAACTTATTAAGCGGTGAAGTAGAAACGCTAACGGTACCAAATTCCAATGTATTAATTTACTATTTGGAAGATGGCTCGAAAATTTGTGCCAGACCAAGCGGTACGGAACCGAAAATCAAGTTCTATTTCAGCGTGAACTGTGCCATAGACCATTTAAACGACATACCGGAAGCGGAAAAACAATTAGACCAAAAAATTAAAAACATCATTGCTGAGATGCAATTGAACTAATGGATGAGAATTTAAAAAAGATTATTCCTTTTGCTAAAAAGTACAAGAGTAATGTAGTTTGGAATGTTTTTCACAACATTTTGTATGCGCTTTTCGGCACCATAGGAATGGTCATGATTTTTCCGGTATTGAAAGTACTTTTCGGCAATGAAGAAAAAGTAACACAATTGCCAACTTATGAGGGAATCAGTAAGTTAGACGACTATCTGAATGATACATTATTTTATTACGTAAATTACTTTTCGGAAACGCACGGCCCTAATTATGCTTTGCTATTGACCGTTTCGATTGTTGTAGTGACCTTCTTATTTAAAAACTTGTTCGGTTATTTAGGCTTGCAGAATTTAACCAAATTAAAAACAGGCGTTTTGCGCGATTTGCGCGAAAAAATGTTTAAAAAAATCATTGAACTGCCGGTTCCATACTACTCAGAAAAGAGAAAAGGCGATGTTATGGCGCGCATGTTGGGCGATATTAATGAAGTACAAAATTCGTTTTTCATGGTCTTGGAACTCATCATTAAAGAGCCGCTTACTATTGTTTTCTCCTTGATTGCGATGATTAATATCAGTTGGAAGTTGACGTTATTTGTGTTCATTTTCATCCCGGTTTCCGGTTTTATTATTTCTAAAGTTGGAAAATCCCTGAAATCTAAATCGAAAAGAGCGCAACAGGAAAACGGTCATTTGATTTCGGTGGTAGAAGAAACGCTATCAGGCCTAAAAGTAGTGAAAAGCTATAATGCCGAAAATTATTTTTCCAATACATTCAACGAATCCATCAACCGTTTGTACAAT
>JBIIXM010000234.1:0-3352 GCA_044338435.1 Flavobacterium sp.
ATGACGGACTTATATTGCACTTTTCCAGCTTACTTTCAATCGTAGGAATCGTGCTTATTTGCTTAGCACTTTTACTGAAAAAGCAGGATTATTATCTGCAATTAACATTTGAGGCCGTTAAGATTTCCTTCATGAAGATCGATAAAACAAATAAAGCTGAAGCTGAAGAATTTATTAAAAGATTTTACCAGTACAAGAAACTATTCCATAAACACTAAGCCAAAAATTCATGAGTGAATCCTATAAAATTTACATTCTGGGAAGCATCCCTCCAATTATCTCTAAGAATGATATTCTAAAATTCGAGAAAGCAGAGATACAACTGAATGGGTATAACACCACCATTATCAACCCGATTAATAATATGACCAATTCTGAACTTAGCAGGAATGAAGCCCTTAGGAGGAACATTCAGGAATTGGTGAACGCAAATGCTGTTTACCTTTTAGCAGAACACAATGAATTTTACTTAAACTCTGTCGAATTAAAACTCGCCTTCATGCTAAACCTAACAATCATCCATCAGCCAAATCACATAAAGAATAAATTTTGGGAGTAGATTCATAATCCGAGTTTTTTTTTGCATCCTTCATAACGGAACTTTTTACTTGAACAATCAGTTGAAACATACCAATGATTCTAAAAAAATTACTGATACAAAATATCGCCGTAAACTTTTTTAAGCTTTAACGATCTTGGTCAATTCTCAAATTGGATTTTTTCTTGCCAATCCCATCAAAAAAAGTATCTTTGGTTTTCTAAAAGAACTTGTTATGAAATCAAAAATTGTTTTAGGGACAGTAATGAGCTTTGCATTATTGGCCGTTTCTTGTAAAAAGGAAGAAGAAAGTACAACCACCACCGATGCTAAACCGAAAGAAATAATCATGCCGAGAGTACAACCTATTCCTACTCAAAGTGCTCAACCGGTAATACAAAATGCTCCCGTACAAAATCAACAACCCGCTGCTACCAACAATCAAGCTGTAACAATGAAACAAACTCCAGTTGCAACTAAACCGGGAATGAATCCACCACATGGTCAACCCGGACATCGTTGTGACATTGCTGTTGGCGCTCCGTTGAATTCACCAAAACAAACGAAACCGGCAAATGGTACTGGTTCTGCTGTTGTGCAACAAGTAACACCGAGCATGACTGCACAACCCAATAATTCAGCTCCTGCTATTTTAACGCCTAATGCAGCACAAACTACAACTGCTCCCGGTATGAACCCTCCACACGGACAGCCCGGACATGTATGCAGTGTTGCCGTTGGTGCACCATTACCGAAATAATCGCTTTTTAATCATAAAAAAATCCCGTTTAGTTGTACTAAACGGGATTTTTATTTACCAGGATTTCTGAATTATTCTAAAGCAAAAGTAACGTTGACAGTGGTGTTGATTTCAATTTCACCTATGGCTAGCGTTTCTCTAACAGCATCCGCTTCAGTTGCCATAGCCATCATATTGCCTTTGTACATAGGCTGCGGAAAGTACACATTTGAAGCATCAGTAATCAGAAGAGCCTTGCCGACTTTCTGTCCTAGAACGCTAACATAATCAGCTGCTTTTTGCTTGGCATTCAGCATTGCTTTTTTACGTGCTTCTCTTTCGTGCTCTTCCATTTTAGAGGATTTGAACTCAACTCCTTGTATGTTATTGATACCTGCATCATTCAAGCCCATCATGATTTCATCGTATTTAGAAAGATCTTTTAAGGCAATTGTTAAGGTTTGATTCGCTTGGAAATTATACTTCTTTTTCTCATAATCGTAGTTTTTACCCAAACTAATATTATTGGTTTTGTAATCAGTTGCAGGGATGCCACTTTTCTTTAAAAACTTAATTACTTTATCCACTACCTCGTCATTAAGTGTTTTTACTTCTTTGGCATCTTTACCAGTGTTTTGAAAACCTACAGTAACTACTGCCTGATCAGGAACCACTTTGATTTTACCTTCACCGGTAACTGAAATTTGTGGTACTACTGCCTTTTGTTCTTGCACTTGCGCTTGGGTGATTCCCATCACCAACAAAGCCAAAATTACTGCTGTTTTTTTCATGATATGATTGATTAAAAAATTATAAAGTTCCGTTTCCAAAAGTTGTGCCAATTATAGCTTGCCTTGTTTGGCCATTACAAAAAGAATTACAATAGGAACGGCTAAAACAATCACCAATTGGGTATTGGTTTGAAGCAAAACCGGTTCTTTGAGCAACGTAATCACATAACCGCCAATGGCACCGCCAAAATGAGCCGTATGTCCGATATTATCATTCTTAGCACGCATACCGTAAATAGAATACAGCAAATACAACACCCCGAAAACATAACCGGGAATAAAACCGTAAATCTGCATTTGAGGAAACAATAAAATCGCCGCATAAATAATACCGGTAACCGCTCCCGAAGCGCCTACCGCGCTGTAACTGTAATTATTCCCGTGGATGACCATGGTTAACAAATTCCCGAAAATCAAACTCCCGAAATAAATCAACAAAAAAGACCAACCGCCCAGAAAAGTAATAACAATAGGCGCAAAAGAATAGAGCGTAATCATGTTGAAAGCCAAATGTATTTCATCGGCATGTAAAAATCCGGAACTGATCATTCGGATTTGCTCACCTGCTCTGATACTTCCTACATGAAAAAGATATTTTCGGTAAAAAAGCGAATCGTTAAACCCTTTAAAACTGATGAGTACATTGGCTATAATCAAAGCCCATAAAAATTGGTTTTCCATGAATAAATAGATTCTTTATTGTTGGCGTAAAAGTCTGTTGCGTAAAATTAGCAATACTTCCTCAGGTTTTGTTAATATGCATCGGATAAAATCGCATTAAACTTTATATTTGCACAAAATAAGCGGCATGCAATTATTAGTTTTTTTTCTGTTATATCCCATTATTTGGTTTATCTCGATTTTACCCTTTAGAATCCTCTACCTTTTTTCGGATATAGTTTACGGATTGGTTTACTATGTTATCGGCTATCGAAAGAAAATAGTTCGGCACAATTTAGCCATGGCATTACCGCATCTGAGTGAAAAAGAGCGTTTGGTAATTGAAAAAAAATCCTATCATCATTTGTGTGATATGTTCTTGGAGATGATTAAAACCATGTCACTTTCCGAAAAAGAAATGGACAAGCGTTTTGCTTTTACCAATTTGGAAACTTTGACCAATATGGAAAAAGAAGGCAAAAGTATCGCCGTCATGATGGCACATTATGCCAGTTATGAATGGGCAATTTCTTTGAACAAATACAGTGCTTTAACCAGCTATGCTATTTATAAAAAAATCGCCAACAAACACTTCGATAAATTAGTGAAGGACATTCGATTAAA
>JBIIXM010000235.1:0-3345 GCA_044338435.1 Flavobacterium sp.
GAATTTTACTAACAGTATTTGTGGTTCGCAATTTCCTAAATAATCATATCGAAAAAGGAAGTTCTAAAGTGCTTTACGCAGTAGCCAAAAAAGGCGGTATTATGCCAAAAAAGCAAATGTATGCGCAAATCGTAACCAGCTCCTTGACCGTTGGCCTTGGCGGTTCTGCCGGATTGGAAAGCCCGATTGTAATTACCGGTGCAGCCTTTGGTTCCAACTTTGCTCAGAAGTACCATTTGTCGCAAAAAGACCGCATCTTACTCTTGGCTTGCGGTGTAGCAGCCGGAATTGGTGCAGCGTTCAATGCGCCTATTGCCGGAGTTTTGTTTGCTATTGAAGTAGTTTTAACTGATATCTCCATAGCCGCTTTTATCCCTATCATTATTTCTGCGGCAACCGGTGCTTTGATCTCTACTATTTCTTTAAGCGATGACGTAATTCTGAACTTTCAACAAAAATTACAATTCGATTACCACAATACACCTTACTATATTTTATTGGGCGTTTTGGCCGGATTGACCTCGGTGTATCATGCCAGAAATTTTCAAAAAGTGGAAAAATTCTTCGGCTCTTTTAAAAATAAAGGATATCGCAGGGCTTTGTTTGGGGCAACATTATTAGCCATACTCATTTTCTTTTTTCCGACACTGTTCGGTGAAGGTTATGAAAGCATCCGAACTTTAACTTCCAAAAATCCCGAAATTTTACTCGACAACACCATGCTAGAGCGTTTTAAAAGCGAATGGGTTTTATTGGCATTTGTTGGTGTAACGATGTTACTGAAAGCTTTTGCCACCGGATTAACACTGGGAAGTGGCGGAAACGGTGGGAACTTTGCGCCCTCGCTATTTGTTGGTTCTTATTTAGGCTACTTTGTGGCCAAATCTATTAATTTACTTAACTTCACACACCATTTGCCCATTGCCAACTTTACTATTGTTGGTATGGCCGGAATCCTGAGCGGCTTGTTTCATGCGCCTTTGACAGCCATCTTCCTTATCGTAGAGATTACCGGAGGTTACGATTTAATGGTACCACTAATGATAGTATCTTCCATCAGTTTTGCGGTGTCCAAACAATTTGAAAAACACTCTATGGATGTGAAAGGCTTAGCCGATAAAGGCGAAGTTTTCACCAGCGACAAAGACAAAAACATCTTGCAAAGTATTGATTTTTATAATTTGGTCCAACAAAACTATAAAACCCTGAATCTTAAAGATTCACCTAAAACTGTAATAGAAATTTTCTCAACCAGTGACCAAAAAATAATTCCGATTGTAGATGAAGACAAATCGCTTATAGGCTTGATTGATTTTGAAGACGTGAAGGCTTTTATCTTTAATCCGAATCATGTCAAGTTTATGACCTTATCGGAAATCATGAGTCAACCCAAAGAGTTAGTCCTTTTTGAAGACAAGCCCGAGAAAATCATGAAACTGTTCGAAACTTCCGGCGCCACTATTTTACCGGTAATCTTCAAAGGAAAATACTTCGGATTTCTCTCTAAAATTGATGTCCTTGAAAGCTATCGCCACCGATTGAAAGAGATGATAATCGAATAGTTTTTTAACAACAACTTCTTAATTGTCTATTCGATAATTCTTTTCAAAAGCTTACCTTTGCTTCCTAAATTTCGGAATGCCAAATTGCTATGCTAGAAACAGAAAATACGATTGAAGTTCTCGGTGCCCGTGTGCATAATTTAAAGAACATTGACATTACCATTCCCCGTGAAAAATTGGTTGTGATTACCGGTCTTTCAGGCTCTGGAAAATCGTCATTGGCTTTTGATACCATTTATGCGGAAGGACAGCGTCGTTACATCGAAACTTTCTCGGCTTACGCACGCCAGTTTTTAGGTGGTTTAGAACGTCCCGATGTGGATAAAATTGACGGTCTTTCTCCCGTAATTGCCATCGAACAAAAAACCACCAGCAAAAGTCCGCGTTCCACTGTAGGTACTATAACCGAGATATACGACTTCCTGCGTTTGCTTTACGCACGTGGCGGAGAAGCGTATAGTTATGTTTCGGGAGAGAAAATGGTGTCTTATTCCGATGAGCAAATTAAAGATTTAATTATCCAAAACTTCAGCGGCAAGCGCATCAATATTTTGGCACCGGTTATTCGTGCTCGTAAAGGACACTATGCAGAGCTATTCCAACAAATAACCAAACAAGGTTTCTTAAAAGTTCGTGTAAACGGTGAAGTACAGGATTTGTTGCCGGGTATGAAATTAGACCGATACAAAACCCACGATATAGAGATTGTCATCGACCGAATGGTGATTGAAGCGAATGAAGACAACGAAAAACGATTAGCCGAAAGCATCAAAACAGCGATGTACCACGGCGAAAATGTGTTAATGATTCTGGACCAAGACACGAATGAATTGCGTTATTTCAGTCGGAATTTAATGTGTCCGACCTCCGGAATCTCCTACCAAAATCCGGAACCGAACTTGTTCTCTTTCAATTCGCCTAAAGGTGCTTGCGAGGAATGCAAAGGTTTGGGAACCGTACATCAAATCAACCTCGACAAAATTGTCCCTAATCCGAAATTGTCTATCAAAAACGGTGGTTTTGCACCGCTGGGCGAATACAAATCATCGTGGATTTTTAAGCAATTGGAAATCATCGGAGAAAAATTCGGATTCTCTTTAACCGATGCCATACAGACAATTCCGGAAGAAGCCATGCAAATCATCTTGTACGGCGGAAAAGATAAATTTTCAGTAGCGTCCAAAACTTTGGGCATTACCAAAGAATATAAAATTGAGTTCGAAGGGATTTCGAATTTCATCAAAAACCAATACGACGAGAGCAATTCGACTTCGATTAAACGTTGGGCAAAGGACTTCATGGACGAAATTGAGTGTCCGGAATGTCACGGTTCACGTTTGAAAAAAGAAGCGATGTATTTCAGAATCCATGAAAAAAACATCTTCGAATTATCGACTATGGACATTTCGGATTTGTCGGCTTGGTTTGACGAATTAAGCCAACATTTATCGGACAAACAAACCATCATCGCCTCTGAAATCGTTAAAGAAATCAAAGATCGTTTGCGCTTTTTGGTGAACGTTGGGTTGAATTATTTGTCTTTGAATCGCAGTTCTAAATCGCTTTCCGGCGGTGAAGCGCAACGCATTCGATTGGCCACACAAATTGGCTCGCAACTCGTTGGCGTGCTATACATTTTGGATGAACCGAGTATTGGCTTACACCAAAGAGACAATGAAAAACTCATTCAATCTCTGGAACAATTGCGCGATCTCGGGAACTCGGTTTTGGTGGTGGAACACGACAAAGACATGATTGAACGCGCCGATTATGTGATTGACAT
>JBIIXM010000008.1:0-13509 GCA_044338435.1 Flavobacterium sp.
TTCAATCTTCAAGACTTTAAACTGGTTTTTACCCGGAATCGGAAATTTGGTTACGCCTTTTTGGTCAATGTCAACCGCATCGCCATCCCAATTGATGAAAAGTTCGCTATCATTATCAAAACGCTGAATACTGTCAATCATAAACTTAAAATCAGTACTCGTACTTAAAGCTTTGTCAAACTTGATTTTGAGCTTTTTATCGTTTTGAGTGGCTTCAATAATTTTTTGGGCTTCCTCTAAAGTCAAGTTATCGGCTGTTTTTAAATTCCCGTTCAAGTAGTACCAATCTTTACTGTAAGATTGCAAATCTTGGGTGTTGACGATAAAATCTTGCTTAATGGTTTTGACAGAAAAATTGAAATTGGCCAATTCTTTAGGCACTTTATTGGTAATGTCCGAAAGTCGCAACGTAATTTGATAGAGCGTATTTTGCTCTAATTTTTCATTGGGAATAAAAGCGATAGTGTTGGGCGACAAGGCAACCACTTTACCACTCACACTTGGAGAAACGTCAAACAAATCGCTGTCTAATTCCTGATTGGGTTTCCAATCGCTTTTGTTGAATGCCAACTGTACCCTGAAGTCGGAGTTGACCGAGACAAAGCCCGATGAAAATCCTGTAATGTAATCTTTGTAAAGAGAGGGATCTGAATCAAAATCGGAAGCCGATTTTTTAGAACAGGATTGCCATAGTAACATGGCAACAAGCAAACCTAGAATCTTGCTGGTTTTCATCGTTTTAAAAGGAATTATTTGTTAGAACTTTTGCCTTGGGATTTTTCTCCAATTAGCATCATAACGCTAAAATTATTAAAATATTATTTACGTTATGAATAATATTTTAAGAATATTTTTCTGAATTTTTTATGGGCGTTTGGCTGCAAAAAATCTGACCATTAAATCAGCGGCTTGTTCAGCTAAAACACCTTTAACCACTTGGGTTTTAGGATGCAATTGGGAGCCTAATTTTTGGAAACCGCGTTGCTCGTCAGACGCACCGAAAACCACTTTGGAAATCTGACTCCAATACAAGGCACCGGCACACATCTGGCATGGTTCTAAAGTAACGTACAAGGTACAGCCTTTGAGGTATTTGCCACCGATAAAATTGGCCGCCGAAGTAATCGCTTGCATCTCGGCATGCGCGGTTACATCGTGTAGCATTTCGGTGAGGTTATGGCTGCGGGCAATCACTTTGTTATCGATTACAATAACGGCACCCACGGGAATTTCGCCTTTTTCAAAAGCCATTTCGGCTTCCTGCAGGGCTTTCTTCATAAAATACTCGTCGGTGAAAGGATTTTCCATAAAACAAAAATACAATTTCAATTCGTACATTTGTAGCATGTCAAAAAAATTGCTGCAACAAATCAATACGCCATTGGATTTAAGAAAACTCGATCCGTCTCAATTACCGGAGTTGGCTAAAGAGTTGCGTGAGTTTATTATTGATATTGTTGCCGTAAAAGAAGGTCATTTGGGCGCCAGTTTGGGTGTAGTTGAATTGACTATAGCTTTGCATTACGTGTTTAATACACCCGAAGATTTACTGGTTTGGGATGTTGGGCATCAAGCTTACGGCCATAAAATTTTAACCGAAAGACGAACGAAATTCGACACCAACCGACAATTGGGGGGTCTTTCCGGATTTCCGAAACGCAGCGAAAGTGTTTACGATACCTTTGGCGTAGGCCATTCCTCTACTTCCATTTCTGCGGCTTTAGGTATGGCGATTGCGTCTCAATTGAAAGGCGAAAACAAACACCACATAGCCGTGATTGGCGATGCTTCTATTGCCAGCGGAATGGCGTTTGAAGGTTTAAATCATGCCGGAGTAACCGATGCCGATTTGCTGGTGATTTTAAACGATAATGCTATTGGCATTGACCCGAGCGTTGGTGCTTTGAAAAACTATTTAACGGCCGTAAAAGAAGGCAAAAACCCTAAGCAGAATAACATGATTAAGTCGCTTAATTTTGATTATTCGGGACCGATTGACGGGCATGATTTGCCAGCGTTAATCAAAGAGTTAGAGCGACTCAAAAAAGTAAAAGGACCCAAGTTTTTACACATCATAACCACCAAAGGCAAAGGCTTACAACAAGCCGAAGAAGACCAAGTAAAATACCACGCACCGGGTAAATTTGATGCAGCTACCGGAGAAATTATCAAAAAATCAGAGGAACATTTACCGCCGAAATTCCAGGATGTTTTTGGATTGACTTTGGTTGAACTAGCTAAAAACAACCCTAAAATAATTGGGATTACTCCGGCCATGCCCAGCGGTAGTTCGATGAAATTTATGATGGAAGCTTTCCCGAATCGCGCTTTTGACGTTGGGATTGCCGAGCAACATGCGGTAACGCTTTCCGCCGGAATGGCCACCCAAGGCATGGTGGTTTTTTGCAATATTTATTCCACTTTTCTGCAACGCGCCTACGACCAAGTGATACACGATGTAGCCTTGCAAAACCTACCGGTAATTTTTTGTTTAGACCGCGCGGGTTTAGTGGGCGAAGACGGAGCAACACATCATGGTGTTTTTGACATCGCCTATTTGCGTTGTATTCCGAACCTTGTGATTTATGCGCCTAAAGATGAAATCGATTTGCAAAACATCCTTTATACGGCTTCTTTAGGATTGAAACATCCCATAGCGATTCGTTATCCGCGAGGCAGAGGTAAAAATGCCGACTGGAAATTCCCGAGCGATTTCCAAAAAATAGAAGTTCGTAAAGCGCAAAAACTCAAAAAAGGCAAAAATGCAGCCATTTTATCTACCGGAACGATTGCGACTAATGTAACTGCTGCTTTGGCTGAGATAGAAGACGACGGCCATTTTGCCCACTATCATTTTGGGTTTGTCAAACCATTGGACGAAAAGAAACTGCACAAAATTTGCGATAAATTTTCAACGATTATTACCGTGGAAGATGGTGTAACCACGGGCGGATTTGGTAGTACTATACTCGAGTTTGCTGCGAAAAACGATTATGTCAACGAAGTTTTCCTTTGTGGCGTTCCCGATTACTTCATCGAACACGGCACGGTAGATGAGTTGCAACAATTCTGCAATATCGATGTGGATGGTTTGAAATCGCTTTTTTCGACTTTGCTGGAAGAAGAGGAAGATGACGAATAAATTAGTAATGAAATCTATTTTTTATTTTTAACTTTTAAAGTCTGTGATGGTTTTTCCGTCATAAAGATGCACTCCGTCTAAATCCCCAAACCAAATATTTCCTTTATCATCTTCTAAAATCCCGAAAGTCATGGGTTTATTTGCTATGGTGTTTACGGTGGGCTTATTATCAGATAAGGTCTTTCCATTATAACGAGAAAGAGCCCACATTTTATTCTTAGTTTCTGAACTAGTCCAGATATTGCCTTTTTTGTCTTCGTATATATATCCAACAAAATCTTGTGAAAAATTGGTAAACGTTCGGCCGTCATAGCGCCAAAGGCCATCATTTCCGCCCAGCCAGATATTACCTTTTTTATCCTTGATTATCGTCCGGACATTGGTAAAAGGTTTGCCGTTATTAATAATAGTAGTAAACATCTTTCCATCATAAAAAAAAGCATTGCCTCTGGTACCCATCCAAAATTTTCCTGTGTTGTCTTCCACGATTGCATTGACATCATTATTCGTCCAATGGTCTTTTGGAATCGAATTTTGATAAACTGAAACTTGAACAGAATCAGCCTCGGAACGAATAGCTTTAGTGCCTGTAAAGACAGAATCTGTAGCAGTAACGGGGGGAGTTTCGCTCATTTTTAAATTTCGAAAATCTGGCTGACCCGTAAGCAGAGTTCTTCCATTGTAAAGACTTACCCCGTCTAAGGTACCGAACCAGATAGTCCCGGTTTTATCTTCATAAATATTAGTGACACTATTATTGACAAGCCCATCCTTGGTTGTGAAATTCTGAAAGGATTTCCCATCGTAATAATAAACCCCAGAGCCAATTGAGCCAAACCACAGATTTCCTTTTCTATCTTCCAAAATTGAAAAGAAGCGTGCCGAGCTCACTTTACTGGTAACATTCGTAAAAAAATTTCCATCATATTTATAAACGCCTTCCCAGGATGTAACCCAAATAGTGCCTTTGCTGTCTTGCTTGATGGTACGAACAATACCGGGTGGTGCCTGAGAGATAAACACTTCTTTGCTGTCAACGGCATATTGGGACTGCCCCGTAAAATTGACTACTGCTACCAGCATGATCATGAGACTGAACAACACATTTCTTTTATTTTTCATATAAGTAAATTTATGGTATCGAATTGATTCAGCGAAGCTACTCTGAAATATTTAGGCGTAACTGATTTGGATTGTAAATAAAAATGTAAACTTTGTAAAAATAACAATTGACATTATGGTTGATAGCCTAAATCTCTCCTCCGGGAAAGCCAACTATTTGTTCGCATTACTACTACTGTTGTTTGTGACCATAATCTGCGTGGCTTTCCGTACGGACAATAGTGACGATTTTGCAATCTCCAGAAGAGAAGTTCTGCTTCGCCGAATCGGTCATGAAATACTCCTGCATTCGGGAGACAGTACCTCTAGAGTACTTCCGGTGAAAATAATTGGTGAAAATGAATACCAGATTACGTTTGAGAATGAACTTTCTTTTCAACCGGATTCCCTTATAAATACTACGCAGCGTTTGTTGGTTAAAGATCCGCGCGCGAGTGATTATGTTGTTAACGTTATAAACTGTGGCAATGCCAGTGTTGCTTATGGATTTGCTATATCTAAAAACAAGAAAGAGGATATTGTAACTTGTAAAGGAAGAAAACAACCCGTTGCCTGTTATAAAATCAATATTAAATTCAACCCGACAGGAACAAATATTGTAAAAAACGGATATTTCCTGGGCAGTCTGTCATTTTTAGCCTTTGTTGGTTTTGTTACTTTGAGATCGTTTAAGAAGCGGAAAACGTTAACGGTCAGTCGGCTTAGGGATAGTTTTACTTTGGGCTCAGTATTGTTTGATTCAAAAAATCGGACGCTCGTCATAAACGAAAAAACCATAGACCTGACCGCAACAGAAAACCGTTTAATGCTCATTTTTGCATTATCTCCTAACAAGACCATAGAGAGAAGCCGACTCCAAAAAGAAATATGGGAAGATGAAGGTGTTATAGTCGGCCGCAGTCTGGATATGTTTATCTCCAAACTTAGAAAAAAAATGGTGATTGACCCGAATATCAACATTGTTGTGATACGTGGCAAAGGATATAAGCTTGAAATCAAGGCTTAGCTATTACTCTGATTAAGCCGTTACAATTTTATTTAACTCCACCGCTTTTCCGTCGGTTAGCATCGAGATGTAATGGCAAATGTGGAGCAATCTTTCGTAGAGACTTTCTTTTTCCAAATGGTGTTTTTCGGGTAAAATCTTCATTAACAATTTATCATAATTCGTGGCTTTCCCGTTATAGGTATTGTTATACGCCGTGATGAATTTATCCAACAAATTGTTGATGATTTGGTAGCCCGATAATTCTTTTTCAATCACTTCCCGACTTTGGTAAATGTTTTTGACGCTCAATTTGATGATGTCGTCCATTTGCGCTTTGTATTTACTTTTGTCGGTTAAGGCAAAATGGAATTTTCCTTGCAGGATTGCTTCTTCGTTTTCAACAAATACACGAACCGCATCATTAATCAAATTCCCGATAGCCAAGGCACGCAAATAGCTGATTCGGTCTTCTTTGGTGGTCAACGATTGGTATTTGGCGGCATCAATAGTGTCTTTCACCAATTTAATTAGGTATTCCAACGCATAATCTTCAGAAACCAAGCCTAGATTAATGCCGTCTTCAAAATCGATAATGGTGTAACAAATGTCGTCGGCAGCTTCAACTAAAAAGGCCAACGGATGGCGTTCGTAACCAACATCCTCGAGGGTTTTGTTGGGAATCATGCCCAATTCTTCAGCGACTTCTTTAAAGAAATCCACATCCGATTGGAAAAAACCGTATTTTTTATCAGCTATGTTTTTGGTGGGCTTTTTGGGCAGACTTTCCTTTGGGTATTTGGTAAAAGCGCCAAGCGTAGCATAGGACAAGCGCAAACCACCTTCAATCCCGGGACGCGAACCGGTTAGAATGGAAAAACCATTGGCGTTGCCTTCAAAATCGACTAAATCCTGCCATTGTTTGGGTGTGAGCTGGTCTTTGTATTGTTGGCCTTTCCCAATCGAAAAATACTCGCCTATGGCTTTTTCTCCCGAATGACCAAACGGCGGATTACCGATGTCGTGTGCCAAAGCGGCGGCGGCGACTATCGCTCCGAAATCGTTCATGTGATAGCCGTGGACTTCTTTGAGATAGGGATACTTTTCGATGATTTTTTTACCAACCAATCTTCCTATGGAACGACCAACGACCGAAACTTCCAAACTGTGCGTCAGACGCGTATGGACGAAATCGGTTTTCGACAAGGGAATGACTTGGGTTTTGTCTTGCAAACTGCGAAAGGCTGAAGAGAAAATAATACGATCGTAGTCGACTTCAAAGCCCAGACGCGTGTCGTCTTGTTCGATGCGCAAACGTTTACCGGTATCGCCTTGGCGTTTGAGAGAGAGCAATTGTTCCCAGGTCATACAATATTAAATTTTAGATTTTAAATATTAGATATAAGTCTATAAAAATACAGTTTAATTTAGACTTTTCTTCATGCAAACACTATTTTCCACGCCTATGTATTGCCCGAAATTATCGGTGATTTCATAGCCTAGCTTTTGGTATAAACCAATGGCGTCTTTTTGCAGGTGACCGGTTTCGAGTATGGCGGTTGTATAGCCTTCTTCTTTGGCCCAAAGTTCTAATTCGGTTATAATGGCTTTGGCGATGCCTTTGCCACGATAATCCGGACGAGTATACATGCGTTTGATTTCGGCGGTTTGCGAATCGTATTCTTTGTAAGCTCCGATGCCAACCGGAAACTCATTTTCATAAACAATCAGTGCATTTTTGAGCAAACTGGTTTTATTGAATTGGGCGTAGAACTCGTGGTCGTCGCCATCTAAAATGCGCAAATAAGCATCTAACTCGGCTACTAACTGTCCGAAGTCGGGATGGTCTGAAGTAGTTCGAATCAGTTGTATCATTAGGCTTCCGGGTTTTCTCCAATTTCTGCAAACGAATGGAACAACTCTTTGCTGATGCGCAAGTCTTCTTTGTTAACCACATAGGTTTTCGACAAGCTATCGTGCCAACCTATGCAAGGCGTTCCGAAAAAAGAAAACACTTCAAACGGAATCAAGCGACACAAACTGCGAATTAAAATAGCATTGCCTGTTGGTTTTTCGCCGTATACATCTACTACAACAGTCTTGGTGAATAGTTTACCGATAGTGGTTCCGAAAAAAATTTCGAAGACGTTGTAATAAATTAGTAAAACCAATAAACCGAAAGTGATTTCTTGTAACTGAGTGATGTTTTGAAAGAAGAGCAGTATTTCTTGATTTCCTGTTAAAACACCTATCGTTCCGGCTACAATTCCTATAAGAAATGTTATTGCTATTCTGGCAACGTAATCGATAACTACGTTTACAAAGCGTTGGCGGTTGGACGCGATAATTTCGTCCGGAATGATATATTCTCGTGGGCTCATACGTTATTCTTTTTCGTTGGCCAGAAAGAAATGGCGGGATTTCTTCGGGTATTGGTTGTAGCTTTTATCGCTGGGATTGGCAATGACGGATTTGATGTTGATTTCGTCTCCGACTTTAAAATTGGCTTCCGTATATTGGTAATCCAATAAATACTCGCCGCAATAATAATTACCGTTTTCGTCTTTTTGGATGATGCCGGTGTAGACTCCTTTTTTTTGTTTTGACATGATTTTACCGATATAAAATCCCTAGCGGGATTGGCCCTAGCCCCGATTAGAGCAAATATCCTTTTTTGACAACCCAGCATCTCGACTGCGCTCGATGTGACAAAAAAGATACTGCGGAAAGCGGGAAATAGCTCCTAAAATTAATCAAAAAACAGCCATCTAATGACAGCTGTTTTCTAAATTCTTATTCTATGTTTTAATTATGATCCGCACATTTCACAATCGTCACCACCATTCCCGGCGGCAGCTCTGGCGCGTTCTACCATAGCGGCAAAATCTTCGGCAGTCATTTCTCCGTTTTCGGTTGGTGCCACTACTTCAACACCTACGGCTTCCGGTTCGGCTAAGATAGGTTCCGCTTTTTTATCGTTGTTCAAAGTGAACTTGATAGCGTCCACCGCGGCTTTGGTTCTGAGGTAGTACATACCGGTTTTTAAGCCGCTTTTCCAAGCGTAGAAGTGCATAGACGTTAGTTTCGCATAGTTGGCATCTTGCATGAACAAGTTCAACGATTGCGATTGGTCGATGAAATACCCTCTGTGTCTCGACATGTCGATGATGTCTTTCATAGACATTTCCCAAACCGTTTTGTAAAGCTCTTTTAAGTCGGCCGGAATTCTGTCGATATTTTGTACCGAACCATTATGGCGCATGATTTCTTGTTTCAACTCTTCGTTCCACAAACCGCGTTTCACCAAGTCTTCCAACAAGTGTTTGTTCACTACAATAAACTCACCCGACAATACACGACGCGTGTAAATGTTAGACGTGTATGGTTCGAAAGCTTCGTTGTTTCCAAGGATTTGCGAAGTTGAAGCCGTTGGCATAGGCGCCATCAACAAAGAGTTTCTTACCCCGTGTTTCATTACTTCTTTGCGCAAGCTTGCCCAATCCCAACGACCGGACAATTCTTCATCTTTAATGTTCCAAAGGTTGTGTTGGAACAAACCTTCAGAAATTGGTGAGCCTTTAAAGCTTGAGTATGGTCCTTCTTCTTTGGCCATTTCCATAGAAGCCGTAACGGCAGCAAAGTACATGGTTTCGAAGATGTCCTGGTTCAATTGTTTGGCTTCATCGCTGGTGAACGGCATTCTTAACAAGATGAAGGCATCGGCCAAACCTTGCACACCCAATCCAACCGGACGGTGACGCATATTAGAGTTTTCGGCTTCTTTTACCGGATAGTAATTTCTGTCGATTACTTTATTTAAGTTGCGGGTTACGCGTTTGGTTACATTGTACAACAATTCGTGGTTGAATTGGTTGTTTTCCACAAACATTGGTAAGGAAATGGAAGCCAAGTTACATACTGCAATTTCGTCTTCCGAAGTGTACTCCATAATTTCGGTACACAAGTTAGACGAGCGAATGGTTCCCAAATTCTTTTGGTTCGATTTGCGGTTCGCGGCGTCTTTGTACAACATGTATGGCGTTCCGGTTTCGATTTGCGACTCAAGGATTTTCTCCCAAAGTTCACGCGCTTTTACTGTTTTTCTGCCTTTGCCTTGCGCTTCGTAAGAGGTGTATAGCGCTTCAAACTCGTCGCCGTAAACATCGTACAAGCCCGGACATTCATTCGGACACATTAAAGTCCAATGCACATCTTCTTCTACGCGTTTCATGAACAAATCCGACGTCCACATCGCAAAGAATAAGTCACGCGCACGCATTTCTTCTTTTCCGGTGTTCTTTTTCAAGTCGAGGAATTCAAAGATATCCGCATGCCAAGTTTCTAAGTAAATAGCGAAACTTCCTTTTCTTTTTCCACCGCCTTGGTCTACGTAACGCGCGGTGTCGTTGAATACACGCAACATTGGCACGATTCCGTTAGAGGTTCCGTTGGTACCGCGAATGTACGAACCGGTAGCACGCACATTGTGGATAGACAAACCGATTCCGCCTGCAGATTGCGAGATTTTCGCAGTGTTTTTCAAGGTGTCGTAAATCCCGTCGATGCTGTCGTCTTTCATGCTCAATAAGAAACAAGACGACATTTGCGGTTTTGGTGTTCCGGCATTGAATAAGGTTGGAGTGGCGTGGGTAAAGAACTTCTTCGACATCAGGTCGTAAGTTTCAATTACAGCCTCCAAATCGTTTAAGTGAATGCCGACAGAAACACGCATTAGCATGTGTTGCGGACGCTCTACGATTTTGCCGTTGATTTTTAGCAAATACGAACGCTCTAAAGTTTTGAACCCGAAATAATCGTAATTGAAATCGCGGTTGTATATGATGTGTGAGTTTAAGAACTCGGCATTGTCTTGGATAACTTGGTGCACTTCTTCCGAAAGTAATGGTGCCTCTTGGTTGGTTCTTGGATTAACATAGTGGTACATTTCGTTCATGGTTTCCGAGAACGATTTGTTGGTGTTTTTGTGCAAGTTAGAAATAGCAATACGAGCGGCTAATTGGGCATAATCCGGATGCGTTACCGTCATCGATGCGGCAGTTTCAGCAGCCAGATTGTCGAGTTCGGAAGTGGTTACACCGTCATACAATCCTTCGATAACTTTCATCGCTACTTTTACAGCGTCTACCAATTCATTTAAACCATAGCATAGTTTTTTAATTCTATCCGTGATTTTGTCAAACATTACCGGTTCCTTGTGACCGTCTCTTTTTACTACGTACATACTTGTTAGGTTTTGTGAAATAGAGAATCCCTTCGCTACTTCGAGTTACTTGTTTTGTTTTTTGTTAATCCCTTAACTTGCAGAAGATACTTCTGTGGTTTTATGAGAAGCTGTTCCGGCTGTCAGTTATATCTTTTTTTGTTTGTGCTTCGACTCCCGAAGTTTCGGGACAGCATGACAAACAAAAAAAGGATGCCACTTCCATCCGCGCTAGGCTACTGCATATTTTAGAAGTCAGCGTCGAAGCTGATTTTTTGATCTTCAGTATCTTTCGACATTACGCCGGCTTTTTGGTATTCGGCCACGCGTTTTTCGAAGAAATTGGTTTTTCCTTGTAGTGAAATCATGTCCATGAAATCGAAAGGATTGGTTGAATTGTAGACTTTTTTACAGCCTAATTCCACTAATAATCTATCGGCTACAAACTCCAAATATTGCGTCATTAAAGTAGCGTTCATTCCAATCAAACTTACCGGTAAAGATTCGGTGATGAATTCGCGCTCAATATTCAATGCATCAGTAATGATTTCGGTAATTCTTTCTTTAGATACTTTGTTGACCAAATGGTGGTTGTGTAAGTGTACGGCAAAGTCGCAGTGAACGCCTTCGTCACGAGAAATTAGCTCGTTGGAGAAGGTTAATCCAGGCATCAATCCGCGTTTTTTCAACCAGTAAATGGAGCAGAAAGCACCTGAGAAGAATATCCCTTCTACCGCAGCAAAAGCAATCAATCTTTCGGCAAACGAATCGGATCCAATCCATTTCAAAGCCCATTCCGCTTTTTTCCCGATGGCCGGAAATACTTCTAAAGCATTGAACAGTTGTGCTTTTTCGGCTTCGTCTTTTACATAAGTATCAATTAACAACGAATACGTTTCGCTGTGGATGTTTTCCATCATGATTTGGAAACCATAGAAAAATTTGGCTTCAGGATATTGCACTTCGTTAACAAAGTTTTCGGCTAAGTTTTCGTTAACAATACCGTCAGAAGCGGCGAAAAAAGCTAAAATGTGCTTGACGAAATACTTTTCATCAGCATTCAACTTGTTATTCCAATCCGATAAATCTTGGTGTAAATCGATTTCTTCGGCGGTCCAAAAACTGGCTTCCATTTTTTTATACCAATCCCAAATATCATGATGTTTGATAGGGAAAATCACGAAGCGGTTTTTGTTTTCTTGTAAAATTGGTTCGATAGCGGCCATTTTGAATTATTTTTTTGGATTATTTGGGAGATTTTTTCTTCAATCTGTCTGTTACAAAGATTGTCAAACCAAACGTAAAATGAAAGCCAAACTTATTCACAATCGGCTTTAGTTTTTAACAAATATGGATTTTGTTTAACCTTTTTAATCATTTTTTAAGTTATTGATTTTCAAATATTTATTATTTTAAAAATAGCCAAAAACCCCTAAAACAAAGGGGATTAAGAATTTACTGATGGTGGAATTTTAACATTTTAACCGCTTCTGAAAACAAGATTTCAGGCATAAAAAAAGTGGCTTTCTGTACTCAGAAAACCACTTCGTCAAAAGTTAAAACCAAACGACTCTTTTAGTCTTCGGAAATATAGGTTTTGTTTCCGTTTTTGTTGATGTAATATTTGCCGCCTCTTGGTCCGGTAAATACTTTTTTACCTTTATAAGAACCGGTTACTTTGTCTTTGTTGTTTTTAGGTGCTTTTTCTTTAGACTCTCTTTCCTTAAATTCTTTTTTGGATTTGGCTTCTGCTTTATTGGCAGCAGATTTGGCTTTGCCTTCAGCCGATTTCATTTCTCCTTTTGCCGAAGCATTATTGTCTTTCGATTTGAAACGTTTGTCCGGTGTTCCGTCTTTCTTTAAAGGCACGTTGGCTTTTTTAAAGCGCTTGTCGGGCGTTCCGTCTTTTTTCAAAGGCACCGCTATTGCTTCTTTTTTAGCCTTGTCTTTAGCTGCTTTTTCGGTTTTAGCTTTTGCTTTTTCGGCTTTGGTTTCCTGTGCTGTGGCGTTTACCATGAAGGCAAACAAAAAACACAATACAAATAATTTTCTCATAATGTTTGCTTTTTAGTTGATGACTAAAATTACTAAAAAAACACTTCCAAAAATCATTACGCTTAAAAATAAGCTCTTAACTGAACATTCCCGGTATGAATGGTTTGACTGGTTTCCGATTTTCGCCCTTGGTAATTGATATTGATGTCGAGGTATTGTGTTAAATTCTTCTGCAACAACAAACGCCAAGTTAAATTTCGGCCCGGACGCAAGCCTTCCAACATTTGAAACGCGACCGGCTGAGAAGCATCACCTTCAAACGTATTTTGATACAGCGAAAATTCGCCGTTGGCTGTAATCTTCTTTTCACCGGCATAAGTAAAAGAAGTTCCGAAACGTTGTTGGGATAACGTTTCCAAATTGCCTTGTCGATTTTCCTTGTTTTGGTATTCATAAAAAATATCCCAACTCGCATTTTTGCTGAACAAATAGGAAATCTTCGGGTTAATTTGATAGCCTTCGACTTTAAAATTCTTGCTTTCGTAATTCTCCGAGGTCAATCCGGTTTGATTGATCTTTGTACTGAAATTGAACAACCAAACCTTTCGCAATAAGTGCGTATACTGCAACTGATGCGATTGGTTTTGGCTGGATTGTGAACCTACTGTAAGCAAGGCGCGAAGTTCGTTTTGGGTATAATTATAGGTAACCGAATGTTTTTGCTTGCCGCGATTGTAGAAAAAACTATTGCGGAAACTGGTGTTTAATCCTAATTGGTTGTCACTATTATTAGGTAGCGGATTCAAATCGAAATTCCCACCTTCTCTTCTGATTTTGCGTTCGATTAAATACGATGTTTGATTGTAAAAATGCGACAGGAACTTTTTAAATCCTTTGGCGTTTTGCCACTGTGCAGGATTTAAAGTGAGTGACTGCGAGAATTTATTTTGATGGGTTTTCACAAAAACTTGGTTCGGTAAAAACACCCGAACGTATTTGGCTTGGTCGGGAAAAGGCGCCACTTCAAACTCTTGTAATTCCTGA
>JBIIXM010000236.1:0-3338 GCA_044338435.1 Flavobacterium sp.
TGGTAAGATTAGAATCTGTATCCTAAACCTACTTGGATGCTAGAAGTTCCTACATCGAAACCATCAACATCAGAAATGTTAGCTAAACCTAAGTTATATCTAGCGTCAAAGAACAAACCTGACTCTAATTCATAACCGGCACCAAGTCCTAAACCGTAATCTAATGATTTAGAAAATTCATCTGTTAATTCATTTTCAGCAGCAATTTTAAAGGCAAACTCAGGACCAGCTTGTAAACTGAAACCATCAGCAACATAATACTTAGCCATGATTGGTAATCTTAAGAAAGTCATTGAATCCTCGTCAGCACCTTCTACAGAGTACAATAATTCAGGTTGTACGTGAAATTTTTCAGAAACAGCAAAATCAACTAAACCTCCTACGTAAAAGCTAGTAGCTGCATCAGAATCAGCATCACCAGTGTAGTTAGAATTGTTAAGACCAGCTTTAACACCGAATTTCATGTCGCTAGATCCGCCTTTTTTGTCTTGTGCATTTGCAAAAGATACTGCTAATACAGCAGCCATTGTTAAAATAACTTTTTTCATGTTTGTTTAATTTTAAAAAATTAGTTCAGCTAAAGTAGTTCTTTTCTGTTAAATTACAAATTTTGATTATAGTTTTTTTAACAAAAAAACCACACTAAAAGTGTGGTTTAATTGAGTATAAACTGTAAAAATTAGATTTTGTAAATCAAACCAAAGCTAATTGCTGACATATCAAGACCTAAATTGAATTTGTTAGTTTTGTCAGCTCCGTCACCTCCGTTATCGTTAGATGAATAACCGAAACCACCCCAAGTAGAAGTAATTGCGAAACTATCAGAAACGAAATAATGTAAACCTACAGGAACGTTTAAACCAATTTCTTTAGTTTTAACATCCGCTGGATCTTTCATTGTGTCTAAAAATAATTCACCACCAATAGATAATGAAAATTTGCTAGCTGGAGTCCAGAAGTATTTAACACCAGCATGAACACCAAAACCAGTAGTTTTAGCATCACCTACTTTGTTAGAAGTGTACTCTAAAGCACCAACCAAAGCAATGTTGTCAGTTAAGAAGTAACCAACACCCGGAGAAAGAGTCATACCGTCTTCTTTAGCATCTCCAGTTTTTTCGCTAGAAAATCCAGCAGTTCCAGTTAAGAATAAATCACCTTTAGCGAAACCTTCTGAACTTTCTTTTTTGTCTTGTGCATTTGCGAAAGATACAGCAAACACAGCAGCCATAGTTAAAATAATTTTTTTCATGTTTGTTTAATTTTTAAATTAATTATCGACAAAGTTAGAAGTTTAGTTTAATAGGAAATATTACTGTAATCGGACTTATCAACAAGGTTGTTAACAGAATTGTCGCGTAATACAGTGTCTAACATCGCTTTAACTCTAAATCAAAAAAACACCTCCTTTTTAGCATAAACGTAAAAAACGTCATATTTACTGTTTATTAATGCAAAATGCATCCTCTCTATTCATAATAAAAACCATTTTACATCGTTATGACAATAATAGTAATCCAATCTTAAACCCGCACACTATGAAAAAAGCAATTATTTTATTAGTATTTCTGGGCAGTATGGCGAGCTTACAGGCACAAACACTGAAGTTCGGACTCAAAGCCGGAGCCAATTTTGCCAACTTAGAAGGCAACAATGTGGAAGGTTCAACATACACCAGCTTCCATTTTGGAGTTTTGATGGAAGTAAAAGTATTTGAAAACTTGTCGTTACAACCGGAATTGGTTTACTCCTCGCAAGGGACTAAAGTGGACGAAGCTGCCTTTGACGATATCAATTACAACTACATTACCGTTCCCGTGTTAGCCAAATTCTACCTTACTAAAAACAAGTTGAGTTTTGAAGCCGGTCCGCAATTCTCCTTCTTGGTCAATGAAAATGTACAAGATCAGTTTGAAGGCGAAACCTTTGATTTTGGTTTGGCCGGTGGTTTGGGTTATAATATCACCAATCATTTCTTACTCCAAGCTCGCTATGTCGCCGGTTTAACCGAAGCTAACAAAAATGCTGAAGTCAAAAACAGAACGATTCAACTTTCGCTAGGTTATCGTTTCTGATAAAAAAAGAAAGTTTAGTCCTAAACCGTTGTCCGTTCGACAGCGGTTTTTTATTTTTACTTAAAATTCATCCTATGAAAATCATCATCATTAATGGTCCTAATTTAAATTTATTGGGCAAACGCGAACCTGAGATATATGGCGCTACTACTTTCGAAGACTTTTTCAATCAATTACAAAACAAGCATCCGAATCTGGAATTAAGTTATTTCCAAAGTAATATAGAAGGCGAACTCATTACCAAAATTCAGGAAGTCGGATTTTCATACGATGGTATTATTTTAAATGCCGCCGCTTATACTCATACCTCTGTTGGAATAGGTGACGCTGTTAAAGCAATCATAACACCGGTTATTGAAGTACATATTTCTAATACATTTGCTCGGGAGTCATTCCGCCATCAATCGTTTATCTCACCCAATGCCAAAGGAATTGTAATTGGTTTTGGATTGAAAAGTTACGAGTTGGCATTGCAATCGTTTTTATAAACCTATTCATTATTTATGTTAAGAAAACTACTTTACGCCATTACTGTATTATTATTTAGTGTTATTTCTTTCGCACAAGTACGCGGGAAAGTCACCGACGAAAAAGGAAATCCGTTACCTTTTGTAAATATCTTCGAGGAAAACACCTATAACGGAACTACAACCAACGAGCAAGGTCGATTTGAAATCAACATTAAAACACCGGGCAATCATACCTTGTTGTTTCAGTATTTAGGCTATAAAACCGCCAAGCAAGTCGTTACCCTCGACAAAACACCTGTAGAAATAGAAGTGGTTTTAGTAGAAGAAAACATCATCTTGAATGAAGTAGTCATCAACCCAAAGGACAATCCGGCCAACGAAATCATCAGAAACGCCATTAAAAACAAAAAAGACAACTCGGCCAAAACCGCTCGTTACACAGCCGATTTTTATTCGCGCGGGATTTTCAGAGTTAAAAATTTACCCAAAACCATATTAGGCCAAAAGTTGGATTTTTTTGATGAAATCATCGATTCCACCCGAAGTGGTATATTGTACCTGTCCGAGACCGTTTCGCGCATTACTTTCCAGAAACCCGACAAAATGAAAGAAGAAATTGTGGCTTCTAAAGTGAGCGGTAACGACAACGGCTTTAGCTTTAATAATGCGTCTTCGGCCAACTTCGATTTCTACGACAACTATTTAGAGTTCGACGCCAATGTGGTTTCGCCCATAGCCGACAATGCTTTCAATTATTATCGCTACCAATTTGAAGGTTCCTTCTTTACCGAGA
>JBIIXM010000237.1:0-3337 GCA_044338435.1 Flavobacterium sp.
CACCGTCGGCAAGAATGATAGTTTTGTCTGTATTGAATCCGGCCAATCTGTCTGAAGAAAAGGCATTGTTAAGTCGCACTCTACCCAAAAACACGTTAAAATTTCCGTTTTTTAAGTTGATAGCGGTTTCCGTTCCGATAAAGATATTAGCGTTTCCGGTTAACAAATTTCTTGGTGTCAAAGCTCCGATGGCCACGTTATCATTCCCCACATTAAATGTCAAAGAAGCATAACCTATAGCGGTATTGTTATTTCCGGTAGTGTTAGCCTCTAAGGCTCTGTGACCGATAGCGATGTTGGCCGATCCAGTAGTGTTGTAAAATAAACTTCTGGTTCCGAAAGCACCATTCAAAGTACCGGTGGTATTGAATCGCATTGCTTCATTTCCGTAAGCGCAGTTGAATCCGCCTTGAGAAACTTTCAACACATCAGAACCAAAGGCACTGTTACTATTGCTTGTGTTGTCGGATAATGCGTTCTTACCGTAAGCCGTGTTATAACTACCGGTATTGTTTGCACCGGCATTCAATCCTGTAAAAGTGTTGTCAACTTGACCGTTACCACGGGTAATGGTTCCTAAAACAAGTAATGCTGTGTAAAAAAAGTAATTTTTCATTTTCATAACAAAAAGATTTTGGGGCATTAGAAAATTAATTGACACTCATTTGTTCATGATTTTTCCGGTTGGGTTTGGTCAAAGAAATCATCTTAAATTTTTCTTTCTTTTACACTATCAAATATAACAGTTATGTTTTGAAAAAATCCATAAAAAACATATTTATTCGACAAAATACATCTTTTTTGATTTTATATATTTATTTTTCTTACTTTTTTAATAAAATTGTTAAACCGCTGAAAATCAATAAAAATTAAAAAGAAATAGTATTCTTATACTTTTCCAAAAACAAAAAAGCATCCTTTGTAGGGATGCTAGTACAGTTGTATTAGTAAGGGTGAATTGCTATTAAAGTAAAGCTTGTTTTTGGGAGCGCTTACGAGTCGAAATCCAATAAGCCAATAAGAAAATTAAAACCGGACGAACGGGAAACATATAACGTTGTTCAGAATGGAAAACAAAGACATACAACAATCCCCATCCCCAGAAAAATAAAAACGGAAGGAACAATTGGTATTCTTTTCTTCGCAGTAAATTAACCATGGCCAAAAGCCCTACAAGCACCAAAATGTAATTGATTAGATTAATATAAATGTGTATCCCGTATTTTATCGTTTTACTTTTGTCAGACTTCATTAAGGGCGAGATGATAAAACTTTGGGCTTGAAAAAACTTGAGCGAGTATTGGCGCAAGGTTAAACCCGGATTAGATAGTATATCGTTCTTTACCCAATCAACATAATAAGCCGTCCTATCGTATTTATTGGTTATACAAATGGAATCGAGTTCTTTTCTTTTCTTGAGATTATTGAGATAGTCATTAGAAGCAAATTTGTCTTGCCCATGTTGTGGCATCCAATTCAACGGCTCATCTCGCAACTCAAAGCGTGACCAAAGAAGCTGTTGTCGAAAAACCCTATTTTTGAACTCGAAATTGGAATTATCCAAACTGCGTTCTACTAATATAAATACCGGAACCAAAGCCATGCCCATTGCAAAATATACTTTGCTCGCTTTAGGTAGTTTAAGTATCAAAACGTAGAGTGTCATTACAAAAATAAACGGCAACATATTGGGCTTGATACCGTACAATAAAACCAAACTCAAAGCCAAACGAAAATAATCCGCTCTTTGAGCCACACCGGCATAATGCTTGGCCCAAAAGTAAATTAGCATACTAGACGCGAAGAAACCGAACGCTTCACCGATAATGCCCATAGCATAATAAATATGTATCGGAAAAAGCGACATAAGCACTATGACGTAAAGTTTAGCTTTATCGGTAAAATGTAAAATGGTAAATGCTTTGAACAAATAGAAAACCGACAAACAAACAAAAATACAACTGAAGATAACGCCACTCAAAAAAAACAAGCGGTCATCGTGAAAAGCATAAACAATAGCGTACGGAATCAAATAACAAAAAAGGGTCAAAAAGCCTTTGTCGATATTGATATTACCCTGAAAACCGTTTGCTATAAATTCAATTAATTGCTGGGTTCCGGTATGGAATTGCCCATCGCCGAAAGGCTTGGGCTTGAACGGCAGAAAATAAAATACTACACACAGCAATGCGGTAATCAATACCGGATTTTTTACGGTAAAATCAATTAGTCGTTTCATCCTTGGCCAATTTGTCTTTAATAATGTAAAGCGGTCGTTTTCTGGTTTCGTCATAGGTTCGCCATACATATTCGCCTATGATACCCAACATCAACATAATCAAACCGCCAATAATCAGAATTAAAATCATAATGGGCGCCCAACCTTCAAAAGGTGTATTGTTGATGAAGCGATTGTAAGCAATAACAATGGCATACAGAAAACCAAAGAAAGAAATTATAATCCCTAAAAGCGACATCAATCGGATGGGAATGTATGAAGTATTTAACAAGCCATCGATAAAATACTTGAGTTTCTTAGATAAAGTCCATTGCGATTTCCCAATGGTTCTTTTTAAACGACTGTACGGAATAAAAGCCACACTGAAGCCCAACCACAAAATATCACCTTGGAAAAAGCGATTTCTCTCGTCAATCTGGTTGAAAACAGCTATGGCTTTTTGGTCAATCAATAAAAAATCGAAACCACCTTTAGGCATTTTTGGGTTCACATATTTCATCAAACTGTAAAATACGGCAGAAGCTTTGTTAGCGATAAAACTATCTTCACGGTCTACCCGATGCCCAATGACAATTTCGTTGCCGGATTGCCATTTGGAAATCATGTTTTCGATTAATTCGATAGGCTCTTGTAAATCGGCCGACATGCTCACTGCTGCCGCTCCGGTTACTTCTTTCATTCCGGCGATGATGGCCGGTACTTGACCAAAGTTTCGGGAAAACGAAAGCACTTTGACTTTTGAGTCTTGTTCGTGCAAGGCTGTTAACTCTTGCATGGAATTGTCATCGGAACCATCATTCACAAAAACAAACTCGTAATCGAGCGCCAATTTGTGCATCAAGCCGGTAATCTTTTCATAAGTTGGCGTAATAGAACCTTCATTGCGAAAAACCGGTATTACAAAAGACAATTTCATAGTATATTTTCATTTAAAGGAGCAACAGTTTTCATTACCACAGCCGGAACTCCATAAGCTATAGTATTATCCGGTAAGTCTTTAGTAACTACAGCACCGGCTCCGATAGTTACGTTGCTTCCTATATTTACATCGGGTAAAATGGTCGCGTTGGCACCAATTCGAGTAAACGAACCTACAGT
>JBIIXM010000238.1:0-3322 GCA_044338435.1 Flavobacterium sp.
CTTTGTTGTCTAATTTTCGGATGTCTTTCACTGTGGCTTGTGCTTCAGCATAGCTTGAAAAACTGCCGTACAGTACCGGGAATAAACCGTGTTTGTTTTGTGGTAGTCTTTTGGCTTTGAAACCTAATTTTAGTAAGGCATTGTAAGCTTTGTCGGCATTGCTTTCTATTCTGAAAACTCCGGCTACAACGTGGTAAGGCTTTTTTTCATTCGGTACCGTTAAAGTAACACTCGGTAACGGGTTTTCGATGAAAAAGGTAGCTTCCTGAATTTTTTGGTTGATTTTTTTCTGGACATTGGATTGAACTAACAGCGTTTCTTGCTCTATTTGATTCAAGTAATTGTCGTATAATTTATAGCCCAAACTTCCGGTTAAACCTAGAGATAAGGCAAAAACAGCGGCATATTTTAACGCTTTGTAACTGCTTCTTTTTTCCGGAGTAAAGGCAATAGGCGCTTTTTCTTCGATGGTTTCTACCTCTTTTTTGTACACCTCGCGTTTTATGGCAGGCGACATAAACGGACTCAATCCGAAAGATTCTTTGAGATAGTTGATTTGATCGGCCGGAACGAATACGATGTTTCTCTCGGCATTCAGCGTAAATTCACCTATGTTTTTTAAAGAAATGCGACCCATTTCCTGAATGCGATTCATCCATACCGATACTTCATTTTGGATGGCATGTACCGCCGTTTCGTAGGCAATTTTTTCAGCCTGCGCCAAATGATTCGCCAACAAACCATCGTTATTTTTTAAAAACGGGTTGAAGGAAATCAATTTTTTAGGCGGATAAAAAGAATGTGAACTTTCATCCAATTGTGCCGACTGGAATTCGGTTAAAAAAGCACCAAATCCGGGAACGGTAACACACTGATAGCGATATAATAATTGGGAAATGTGATGTTCAATCTTCATATTGACAAATTTAGAGAAACAATAGTAGTATCAAAAAATTATTCACAATTTTTATTAACAATCCGAATAAAAAAACCCTATTTTTGTAGTATTTTATTGATATGAATCAAAACGAACTATTTCATCTTTTAGCACTGCTCCAGGTAGAAGGCGTAGGCGATATCATAGCCAAAAAGTTGCTAAATTCCTTTGATTCAGCTGCTGCCGTTTTTGAAGCCAAGCCCAATCAACTGCGGGCTGTTGACGGTATAGGTGATGTTTTAGTGCGAAAACTGAAAGACAAAACTATTTTTGAAAAGGCAGCTGCCGAAATACAATTTATAGAACAAGAAGGTATTCGGGTTGTGTATTTTACAGACGAAGCCTATCCGGAACGATTGAAACACTGTATAGACGGTCCGGTTTTGTTGTTTGGTTCCGGTAATTTTGACTTTCGCAATCGGAAATTAATCAGCATAGTTGGTACCCGTCAAATCACCGCTTACGGTACCGAATTTTGCAAAAAACTGCTGGAAGATTTGTCGTTTTACAATCCTGTAATTGTGAGCGGATTGGCTTACGGCGTTGATATTGTATCGCACCAAACCGCAATGGAATTGCAACTCCAAACCGTTGGCGTATTAGCCCACGGATTGAATCAAATATATCCTAAAAGTCATAAAAAGTACGTTGCCAAAATGGAACAAAACGGTGGCTTTTTAACCGAATTTTGGAGCAGTTCCAGTCCCGAAAAAGAAAATTTTGTCAAACGAAATCGCATAGTCGCCGGCATGAGCGAAGCCACGATTGTGATTGAAAGTGCCGAAAAAGGAGGTTCGCTAATTACCGCTAATTTGGCCAATGACTATAATAGAGATGTGTTTGCCGTGCCCGGAAGAACTACCGATAAATACAGTCAGGGTTGCAACGAATTGATTAAAACACAAAGGGCGCAACTTATTACTTCGGCCGCCGATTTGATTTACAATCTGAATTGGCAATTGGAAGATGAAAAGCCCAAAGCCATTCAAAAGCAACTTTTTGTGTCGTTGGATGCTGATGAACAAAAAATCTATAATTACTTATTGCAAAACGGTAAACAACTCTTGGATAGTATCGCACTCGAATGCGATTGTCCGATTTTTAAAGTATCGTCAACGCTTATCAATATGGAACTGAAAGGCGTGATTCGACCGTTACCGGGAAAACTATTTGAGGCGATTTAGCTTTTATTCAAAACCCAATTTGACGCGAACTCTTTGCAAAACACCATCGGCAATTACACCTGCTTTTTCAGCACCTTGTTTTAGTAAAGCGTCTACTTCCGGTAAGTTGTTCATGTAGTAGTTGTACTTTTGTCTTTCGGTTTTGAAACGTTCGCAAATCAATTCAAATAAAGCTTGTTTGGCATGACCGTAACCAAAATCTCTGTTCACATTATCGTATTTGGTTTTCATTTCGGCAATTTGCTCGGCATTGGCTATCAATTTGTAAATCGCAAAAATTTTACAAGTCTCCGTATCTTTCGGTTCTTCTAATGGTGTACTGTCGGTTTCAATGCTCATGATTTGCTTGCGCAACGCTTTGTCATCTAAGAAAATATTAATGAAGTTGCCACGGGATTTACTCATTTTCTGTCCATCGGTACCTGGAACATACATGGTTTCTTCTTGTACTTTGCCTTCCGGTAATACAAAAGTTTCGCCCATTTGGTGATTGAAACGGGAAGCTACGTCACGGGTAATTTCGATGTGTTGCATTTGGTCTTTTCCTACCGGAACGAAATTGGCGTCGTACAACAAAATATCGGCCGCCATAAGCATCGGATAGGTAAACAAACCGGCATTCACATCTTCCAAACGGTCGGCTTTGTCTTTAAAAGAATGCGCCAAGGTCAAGCGTTGGAAAGGAAAGAAACAGCTCAAATACCAAGACAGTTCTGTTGTTTGCACCACATCACTTTGACGGTAGAAAACCACCTTATTTACGTCTAAACCGCAAGCCAACCAAACCGACGCGGTACTGTAAGTGTTTTGGCGAAGTTCGGCACCATTCTTAATTTGAGTCACCGAATGCAAATCGGCTATAAACAAAAACGATTCGTTGTTGGGGTTTTTCGACATTTCGATGGCAGGCAAAATAGCGCCTAACAAATTTCCTAAATGTGGTGTTCCGGTACTTTGAACTCCGGTTAGTATTTTTGGCATTTTCAATAAATTTTCTTCCCGCAAAGTTAAGCCTTTGTAGCAAAAATTGCATACGTTTCATTACTTTTGACAACATGAGAGGCATCAAAATTATTTTTTGGATACTGTATCGCATTTGGTTTTACATTTTAATGGCGATTCCCATCATTGTCATGTTCCCGTTTCTGTTGGTTTCCATACTTTCAGAAAAATGGTATCCGTACTTTTTTGTCATGGCGCG
>JBIIXM010000009.1:0-13379 GCA_044338435.1 Flavobacterium sp.
CCCAAAAAGTTTGGGTCATAGGCATAAAGGCATTTCCTCCTGTTGCTAATCCATTATAAATACTATCGGCTTCGGTCTTACTCGATGTATTAACCGAAATGGAAATATTTGTTCCGATAATCGCATCACCGCTGCCTGAAGTACTGTCGCTTCCCATAATAACTGTATTACCAATGGGTAACGATACATGCATAATTCTGTTGGCTTCTTCTTCCGAAATCGGAGGACAATTGTCATCAGCCGGCATATCTTTGAATCTGCCCATATATGGAAATTCACCTCCAAAAACGGATTGGTAAAAAAGGAATGCTTCTTCACAATTTCCGTTGAAAATTAAATAAGGATTTACTTGAGTCATTTTAAATAGTTTTAATAGTTGTTTTACAAAGTGATATTTACAACGGATTAGTTAAATATTATTTAGTTTCTTATTCAAATATACAACTTTCCGCTTGGTAAAAAGCAGTATAATGGAGAGTTGCATTCTTCTCCTATTGCGTTAAGTAACAGTAAATAATAACCGAAAATAGCTTTCAGCCGTTTCAAATCAAAATAACAAGAAATATCTTAGCCGTTTATCGAAGTAAGTAATACCATTCATCGAAAATAACAACAAATCTTCGACAAAAACCAAAGCATTGTAGTATATTTATGTACTGACTTCCAAGACATTTTAAGAAAATTAGCTATCTAAATTAAACTAATATGAAAGAATATGGCTTAAAATCATCCTAAAATCAAAACAAAATCCCTAATCCTTACTAATCCCCTAGCCTAATGAAAAAAATTACCCTACTCCTCTTTCTATTCTTGTGTGCGTTTACGAGTACCGCACAAGTTGTTACAACCATCGCCGGTTCTACGGCCGGTTATACTGATGCTGTCGGAACTTCAGCTCAATTTTACGGCCCGAGAGCTGTTTGCTTAGACAATAACGGATATATGTATGTTGCAGACTACACCAATAATTTGATTCGAAAAATTGAAATCACCACTAATACGGTCAGTACTTTAGCAGGTTCTACTGCAGGTTTTGCAGACGGGATTGGAACAGTAGCACAGTTTAATGGTCCTAGCGGTATTTGCACCGACAATAACGGTAATTTGTATGTGACCGATTATTTTAATTTTAAAATCCGAAAAATCGTAATAGCCACCGGTGAAGTAAGCACTTATTCCGGATCCAGTTTTGGTTATGCCAACGGCGATTTGACTAATGCATTATTCAATGCTCCGGTTGGCATTTGCAGAGAAGGCAACTTCTTATATATAACGGAAAGCATCAACACCAAAATCAGAAAAATTGATATGGTCAACGGTACTGTTTCAACCTTGGCCGGATCTATACAAGGCACTATAGACGGTATAGGTGAAGCAGCTCAATTTGACGGTTTATCCGGAATTTGTCCCGATGGAAACGGCAATCTTTATGTAGCAGAAATCAACAACCATCGTATCCGGAAAATTGTTATAAATACCGGAGAAGTGAGCACTTTTGCCGGAAGCGTGCCGGGTTTTAACAATGGCACAGGCATAAATGCCGGTTTTAATAGTCCAATGGGATTAGCTATCAGCAACCAAAACTACCTATTCGTGGTAGATTATGGCAATAACCGAATCAGAAAAATAGATTTAGGAACCGCGGCAGTGACCAACTTTGTAGGGGCTGTTCAAGGCTATGTTGATGGTTCAGGAGCAGCTGCAAGATTTTCCGAGCCCATGGGAATATGCTTTGATCCAAATGGTTTGCTTTACATAGCCGATAGAGGCAATCATAAAATCAGAAAAATTACTGCCATCCTAAAAGCGGAAGAATTTACCTCGCCTTTGTCCGTAAAAATATATCCTAATCCAGCTGTTGATGCTGTTACTATCGAGACCAACAGTAACGATGGAAATGCTCAATTAATCATTACAGATTGTATTGGAAAAGAAGTGTACAAACAACAAACAACACTATTATCGACTACTGTAAACACTTCCGGATTGAGCAAAGGTATTTATTTTGTGAGCCTTCATGAAGGGACAAAATCAGTTACCCAAAAACTGATAATTCAATAAAAGATTAAAGCTAATTACCCTGAACGCAGTCTGAAAAGATTGCGTTTTTTTTATGACTAAACTATCGCGTTATTCGTTTGAGTTGTTTTTCTATTACCGTGTTAATCTCCGGAGACAAATTGGCTTTGTAGACTAAACCAACATAAACCAAGGAAACTAAAACCGACTTCAATCCGACATTAACAATGGGATGAAAAGAAAAATCCCAAAAATAGAAGAATAAAAAACAAATAGCCAGAATGCCCAAAGAATGAAGCGTTTTATGGGTAAACGGATATAAATTCATTTTTTTGACTACAAACACCAATTTGACGGTATTGTACATGGCAACGGTAAGCAAAGTAGCGAAAGCCGAGCCTTCTATACCATAAAGCGGAATGAAAATGGCATTCAGTACAATCATTAATACAACGGTTAAAACGCCAAACATTAATACCGTTCGATAGTATTTGGTGTTCACAATAATCGAATTGTTATTGCCCAAAAGAACATCATAAAATTTAGACAAACCAATCATAAATACAACCCAAATCCCACCGCTGTAATCTTTGGGAATCAATAGGTACATTTCTTTGATATTGACAAATATGAGTATCATGATAAATCCCCCGATGACCTGCAGGTTGATGGCGCTTTTTTTATACAATACGTCAAGTTCGTCATGCTTTTTTTCCGTCAGCAAACGAGCCGTAATAGGTGCTACAATTTGTGTCATGGCACGGCTGGGAACGGCAATTACCGTAGCAATAAAAATGGCCACACCATACAATGCGTTTTGGGTAATGTCTTTGTATTGCGGAATCATCACTTTGTCAAAATCGACAAGCATAACCGCGACGCCACCGGAAACGATTATAAAGGATGAATACTGAATAATTTCTTTAATGTTTTGTGGAATAACCAATCGCCAAACCGGCATTTTTATAGAGATAGCGTAGAGCTTCATAGCTACTACTTGCGCCAAATAGGCTAGGGCTAAACAATAGATAAAAGTATCTTTCGCCATTAAATCAAAATGAACGAACAACAATAAAACCATTACAATGGAACGCACTAAAACTTCGCTGATGAAATTTCCGGTGACCGATTTCATATGTACTTTGGCCCAAGCATAAAACACTTCGAAATACGCCATAAACAAACCAATAATCGGAATCAGCCAAAAGAAAGGTTTTAGCGTCGGATTTTCCTCAATCCAGCTGTGTGAAATTTGATCATAGAATGCATAAAAAAGCGATCCGACAGGAATAATTAATACCAAAGGCAGAAAGAGAATGAAAGTCAGAAATTCATCGCGCTCTTTTTGGGTTTTATAAGAAGCAAAAAAACGGATTAAGGTATTTTGGGCACCAAATGCCATGATCGGCATCAGGATATTGGCTCCGGATAGTATGGTGGTAACAATTCCGTAATGTTCTTTTTCAAGGAAGTTGGTGTAAAAAAACAAAGCATTGATAGCACCAATTCCGAAACCAAGGAAAGTGATAATGGTGTTTTTAATGGATTGATTTTGTACGATGCCCATGAATGGTTGCGGGTTACGAGTTACGGGTTACGAGTTTGGCGAGTTGTTCGGTTAAACTCTTGCGGGAGTATTGCTGTAACCTAACCGCATGAACTTTCAAATTATTCGCTTTATAGTCTTGATAATATTTCAAAAGTAGGCCTTTCAGCTTTTCTTTCTCGTCATACGTAAAGAAAACGCCGGTATTGGTTGAAGTAATAATCTCGGCAAAATCTGAATCTTCCGGACCAATAGCTATTATTGGCCTTTCCGAAACCATATATTCAAAAACTTTCCCCGGAATAATGCTCTTAGTGTCTTCGGAATCGATTTCAATCAACAATAAAACCTGAGACTTTCTTTGATGCGCTACGGCTTCTTGGTGCGACACATAGCCCAAATTCAACACAAAATCATTGAGTTTAAATTCGGTTATCGTATCTAAAACTTCCTGACTCACGGCTCCGAGTAACTTCAACTGAAAATCAGCCGCAAAATCCTGATTCTCCTTGGTCAATTCCTCCAAAGCTTTCCACAAAATTCTCGGATTACGCTCCGACAAAAAAGAACCGATATGCGCTACCGTAAACTTTTCATCCAAAGGTTGTTTGGTCACTTGCTCCACATCATAACCATTGGTAATTACAGTAATCGGTTTAGAAGTTATGGCTTCAAATTCGGCTTTAGTAGTTTTGCTGGTTACTATAATGGTATCGGCAGTATTGAGCACTTGATGTTCTAAAGCCTTATGTTTTTTTTCGGCATAAGACGACAATTTCAACGCTTTATGATAACCAATAGTAGTCCACGGATCTCTGAAATCGGCTAACCAAGTCACACCCAACTCTTGCTTCAGTTGTAAACCAATGATATGTAAACTGTGCGGCGGACCGGAAGTCACTATAGTATCTATATTGTTTTCCTGAAGGTACTTTTTCAAATACTTCACCGAAGGTTTAACCCATAAAAATCTAGCATCAGGTATAAAAATATTCCCGCGCACCCAAAGCAAGATTTTTTCTAAAAACGACTGTTTCTTTTGATTGGGTATAATTCCGGAACTGATTTTCTTGGTTTTATTTTTACCGAAAAAAGAAGCCAATCCGTAAGGTTCAAAGATTTTATGCTTCAAAATGACAGCCTTCTCCGAAACTTCACTTTCCAAACCACGGTCAATAATCGGATATGTTGGATTCTCCGGAATATAAACGATAGGTTGAACATTAAAATCGGGCAAGTATTTTACAAACTTCAACCAACGTTGCACGCCGGGTCCGCCGGCCGGAGGCCAGTAATACGTGATGATGAGAAGTTTTTTGGGAGCCGACATTATACTGCTTTCTTTCCTTTTTGTTCAAAATAAACTACACCAACTATTGCCAAAATCATCAAAATCGAACTGACTAAAGCGATGGTACTTCCTGTTTTTAACACTTGTGGTTCAAAGGTAAATTCGATGGTGTGTTTCCCTTTCGGAATGGCCAAACCACGCAACACATAATCCACACGATGAATGTCGACTTCTTTGCCGTCGATAGTAGCTTTCCATCCGTTATAGAAATTTTCGGAGAAAACCGCAAAACCATCTTGGGTATTATTGGAGGTATATTTAATGGTATTAGGCAGGTGTTCTTCCAATTTTAAAGTCGCCAAACTGTCTTTTGCAAATCTGGCCGGCAGCGCCGATTTTCCTTCATCAGCACTACTTACTGTAGCCACGTTTTTGGTATCGATTTTACCTAAAACCTTCATTTCCTCATCGGCTGAATTGACTGTTTTCAATTCGGATACAAACCAAGCATTACCGTTGATGAAAGGATTAGTTACCGCTACGCTCTCGCCGTCATTGGTTTGCAACAACAAGTATTTGACATTTAAGGCATTCATAATCGGAATGCTTTTCTTTAAAGTCATGGTTTGCGGGTCGATAATTTTACCCAAATCATTCAATTGTCTGTCGATATGATATTCAAACAACTGCTCGTAACGTCGCGGACGAACAGCACTGTAACCGCCAACCGATTTGTGAAAATAAGATGTTCTCCCTTGCAATCTGCCCTGAATTTCGTAGACTCTGAAAACCGAATTGTCTTTTAGTATTTGATTATCGGCGTCTGTTGGTTCGAAAGGTTGATCGATTTCGCGAGCGCTTCGGAATTGCTTACCGTCGTTGCTTACATAATTCTTATCGATGAAAAACAAATCGCCCACCATAAAAATTCCGATAACAATAACCGCTGTAGTTTGCGCCAATTTGCCTTTCAGGTAAAACCATAGTACTCCGAAAGTAACCACCATAAAAAAGCCGGAACGCAACAAATCGGTTTTAAACAAATCCATACGGTCTTCTTTCAAAGCATCGATAAAACCCTGTCCGAAGGTTTTGTCTTGACCTTGGCTCAACATATCGGCAATTTGACCGTCTAAAGCGCCCGAGAATGAGAAAGCGCCTTTGCAGATAAAAATCAGCACTACCAATCCGATGGAAGTAGCGGCAGTGTACAACAATGATTTCTTTTGATTTTCGGAATTTTTAAAAAACGATTGCAATCCCATAATGGCCAAAACCGGTATACACAACTCCAAAATAACTTGAATGGATGAAACCGCTCTGAACTTGTCATACATCGGCACATAATCGATAAAGAAATCGGTCAAAGCAGAGAAATTTTTTCCCCAAGACAATAATACGGAAATGATAGCGCCCGCTAAAAATGCATACTTAATTTTACGCTTATCGTGAAATAACGCCAAGACACACAAAAAGAAAACAATAGCTCCAATATAGGCCGGCGCAGCCACTATAGGTTGATCACCCCAATAGGTTGGCGCGTAATTTTCGGTAAACGTTTGAGCTTCGGTTTCGTTGGCTCCGTAAGACAACATATAATTGTAAACGTGTGAATCAGCACCTAATTTTTCACTGTTACCGCCACCATACAAGCGAGGCGCGATTAAGTTCAAACTTTCACCGACACCGTAACTGTATTCTGTGATATAGTCTTTCGACATCGAAGCCGTTTCAGTGTTTTTAGAACCATCGGGATTAAAAGTCAACTCGCTTTTACCGCGCATACTAAAATCGGAATACTCTTTAGTGGCCATCAACCCGGAAGCATTGGCACCAACCGCCAAAAGTACGGCTATTAAAAAAGTACCAGCAATTTTGGGCAGCGACTTCAGTTCGTTTTCCTGAATCAATTTGTACAAAAAGTATACTGCCAATACCAATAACAAAATCAGCAAATAATACGTCATTTGAAAGTGGTTGGCATTGATTTCGAGTGCTGTAGCCAACATGGTCAACAAGCCACCGTGCAAATATCTTCGCTTGAAAACCAAAATAAAACCGGCCACAACCAGTGGCATATAAGCGATAGCGTGGGCTTTAGCATTGTGCCCTACGCCCAAAATGATAATCAGATAAGTGGAAAAACCAAAAGCCAAAGCTCCGAAAAAAGCTTTCAGCGGGTCGACTCTAAACACCAATAACAAACCGTAAAACCCTAAAAAATATAGGAACAAATAATCGGCCGGACGTGGTAAAAATCGCAACGCATCATCTAATTTTCCAATAAAATCGTTGGGATAATTAGCCCCTAATTGATAGGTTGGCATACCTCCGAAAGCGGCATTGGTCCAAAAAGGCTCAGTATCAAACTCGGCTCGGAAGTCGTTTTGCTCTTTGGCCATACCGGTGTACTGAACGATATCGGATTGGTAGATTTTTTTGCCTTGTAAAACCGGGTAAAAATAGAGTAAGGAAATAAGAATAAAACCAAAAATGGCTAAAAAATGAGGGTAAAACTTTTGAAGTTGTTTCATGCTTTTGGGTTAGGTTTTCAAGTGAAATTACTTAATTTCTTCGAAATCGATATACTCACCAACAATTTTCTTTTCTTTAGGCTTTTCATTTTTGGAAGCCTGAGCTTGTTGCTGTTGTTGGTACTGCTGTTGTTGTTCTTGAAATTGTTGGGTCGCTTTTTCTACTACTTTCTTGGCTACCACCGGTAAAAATAATCGCGCCAAGAACTTAAATATGTAGTAGAAAGCTAAAATATAAAGTAATGTTTTTAACAATCCGCTAAAAGAGGCCGTATCCATGTTGTAAAATAATTTTTGTCAAAAATACTAAATTCCTTGTTGTAAAATTCGCTTCAGCCTCTTAAATAAATGATAAATTGTATTACTTTTGGGAGACCTTATTCACTTGAAAACCGATGTTATGCTTAAGATAAAAAACTTCAGAGTACTGCTTATTACACTACTCTCTTCTACTGCATTTGCGCAGTACACCGATCTTATCAATTCCAACAGACCCGGAAAATCGATGTCGGCTTTCTCTGTTGGAAAAACCGTAATTCAAGCTGAAGGTGGCATTTACGGGATTCAGGAAAAACACGATTTATTGCGATACGAAGCCAATGGTTTCGGTACGGAATTAAGTGTGCGATACGGAGCATTTTTTGATCAATTTGAGTTCAATTTAGAAACCCAATACCAATACGATTGGTACAAAGCACCTTTGGTGAATGATACCCGAGGTGGTTTCAAGCAAATGACTTTCGGAGCCAAATACTTGGTTTTTGATCCGTTTTTAAAGCTGAAAGACGACAAGCCTAATGTGTACAGTTGGAAAGCCAATCACAAATTCAGTTGGAAACAATTCATCCCGGCAGTAGCGGTATATGCGGGATTTAATTTAAACTTAGGCACCAATCCGTTTTCGTTCGAAAGCGATCCTACTATTAGTCCGAAATTGATGCTAATCACCCAAAATCAATTTGGCACCAAATGGGTTTTTGTGACCAATATTATCGCCGACAAATACATGACTGATTATCCGAGTTTGGGCGTTATAGCAACCTTAACCCGTGGCTTTAATATGCGCTGGTCAGGATTTGTTGAAATGCAAGGTTACAAAAGCGATTATTATGCCGACAATGTTTTCCGTTTCGGTGCCGCTTACTTGGTTAGAGAAAACATACAATTGGACGCTTCTATTGCCAAAAACATCAAAGATACACCGGCCATACTATACGGTGGTGTTGGTTTGTCTTGGCGATTCGACAGCAACTACGAAACCAATTACACTCGCATAAAAAACGAGAAAAAAGACGACAAGAAGAAAGATAAAAAGTCGAAACGAGACAAAGGCAAAAAACGCAAAGACGAAGTTGAATTAGAAAAAGCACCATAATGATTACTGTAAAAGAAGCCAATACCAAAGCCCTTCTCAAAGACTATGTTAAATTTCCGTTTTCATTATATCAGCATCATCCTTATTGGGTTCCGCCATTAATAAGTGACGAGTTAGAAACCTTCGATAAAACTAAAAATCCGGCATTTACTTCGGCAGAAGCTTACTTTTATTTGGCCTATAAAGACAGTAAAGTAGTTGGTCGAATTGCGGCCATTATCAATTGGGACGAAGTGAATCAACAACACAAAAAGAAAGTTCGATTTGGTTGGTGGGATGTGATAGACGATATAGAAGTGACCAAAGCCTTGTTAGACAAAGTATACGAACTGGGCAGAAAAAATCATTTAGAATACGTAGAAGGCCCGATGGGCTTTTCCAATTTGGATAAAGTAGGCGTGCTTACAGAAGGCTACGATGAATTAGGCTCAATGATTACTTGGTATAATTTCCCATACTATAAGGAGCATTTGGAACAATTGGGGTATGTAAAAGAAAAAGAATACCTGGAAAGCAAATTTCCGTTTTCGAATGTGAAGCCAGTGTTCTTCTTTAAAGCACAAGAACTGATAAAAAAGCGCTATGAATTGAAAGCGGTGAACTTTAAAAACACCAAAGACATCATGCCTTACGTTGATGAAATGTTTGACTTATTCAATACCAGTTATGCCAATCTTTCTTCATTTGTGGCCATAACCGACATACAAAAAGAATACTTTAAAAAGAAATACATTGGTTTCATCAATCCGGAATACATCAAATTCGTTTTAGATAAAAATGATAGAATTGTAGCCTTCAGTATTGTAATGCCAAGCTTTTCAGAAGCCCTAAAAAAAGCCAACGGTAAACTTTTCCCTTTTGGGTTTTACCATTTATTAAAAGCCAAAAAAGAGAGCAAAGAAGTACTTTTCTACCTTATTGGAGTTGATCCGGAATACCAAAGTAAAGGAGTTACCGCTATTATTTTTAATGAATACTATAACACCTTTAAAGAAAAAGGAATTCAAAATTGCATTCGAACACCGGAATTAGAAGACAATCATGCCATTCAAAACCTCTGGAAGCACTTCGAACCTGTCACTTTCAGGAGAAGAAGAACCTATCGTATTAATCTTTAAAATAGAATCCCTTTATCAAAAAGGGATTTTTTATTTATAATATCATCAGAAAACCATTAATCTAATAAAAAATGCAAGTCGTCGGATAAAAAGTGCTGTTCATAGAAAAGTTATGACATTTTTAACATTTATAGCCAAATCTGCATAATTTTATCAAACCAAATAAATCTACACTATTAATTATTAGAATTTTAAATATTAGACTCCTTGTTTTTTATTTAGATTTTTGTAATTAAAAAACTACCAAATTGAACCTATTCATGATGTGGTATTATCTAAAAAATACTAAACATTATGAAAAAAAGTACATTACTGAATCTCTCTTCTAATCGAGACTATGTTTTGATTAGAAAAGAAAATGGTTTTAAGATGGACTTCAGTGGAGAAAGATATTTTTCCACTTTGTCAGATTCTGAGAAGATCGGACAAACCAAGAAAAAGGGTATGCTGAATATTCTTTTATTGTTGTTTGTGTTCCTCTTCACCAACTTTTTGTTTGCACAAGCGCCCGCTTGTAATTTGTCCGGACCTTTAAAAGCTAAGCCTCATCTGGGTAAGGTCCTAAAAAACCCTCTCAAGTTTAGTGAGGAAGTCATTAACGACAAACCCAACACTATCTACAATTGGAGTTTTAAAACTAACAACACGGAAGCCAAATTAGTTTCCAGAAACGGTGTCAAAACAATAAGTGTTGATCCCGGACAAAACGTTGGAAGTTTTACAATTCAACTGACTGTTACTAACGTTAGCGCTGATGGCCGAAACGAGAGTTGTACCTGTACACAATCAGTATCAGTCTATAAAGGTTGATCGAATCCTAAACAATAAATAAAAACATTCAATTATGAATTTAATTTTACGCAACAATAACTTGAAAGAGGATGGTTGTTGTTTCCAATCTAGAAATAAAGGTTGGAAAAGCAACTTAACTACTTTTGTGCTGCTTGTGGCCATTTTGTTTACAAACGCCATTTATGCAGCTACTCCAACAGTATCCTCCTTTTTCCCGGCCTCAGGGGCTCAGGGTCAAGTTGTAACGATTATTGGTGCCAATTTCACCGGTACCACTGCCGTTTCATTTGGTCTGACTCCGGCTGCTTCATTTACGGTTGTAAATGATAATACCATTTCTGCCGTAGTAGGCTCAGGCTCAACCGGATCGGTAAGGGTTACTAACCCATCCGGATTTGGACAAAAATCCGGATTCACTTTCTTCCCGGCACCATCCTGTAACTTATCAGGTATATTAAAAGCCTGTTTAGCCGATGGCAATATTGCCATTACAACTACTGTACAATTTAGTACAGGAGAACCAACATTAAATTATAGTTTCCCGGCAGGTCTTCAAAATACTACCGGTGCTTCTATCGTTTCAACAGGCCCATTTATTTATGATCCTGTAAATGACTTGGGAACGCAAACTACTATAATCAATCCGGGTACTTCCGGTGGTCAAATTCTTTACCAATTAAACGTTTTAAACGATGGCGGAGAATGTACTTGTAGTAAATCCATAACGATAATCGATTTAGGTTTAGAAGCTTACTTCAATCCTATTACATGTTACGGAGGTACAACTGATTTATTCGTTGATGCTACCTCAAGTGGCTCATCTAAATACACTTTTACACTTCAACCCGGTAATGTCGTTATCGGACCTCAATCTAATCCTTCTGTAGAATTTCAAAATATTCCAGCAGGAAATTATATTGTTACCGTTGTAGACAATAACGGATGCTCTAAGCAAACCGAGGTTACTATTACCCAACCTCCTTTAAATCCTGTTGTTTTAAATTGTCCCGAAAATAAAACTGAGACCTCATGTAAAACACAAGAGGAAATCAATGCTTCATTTGCTGCTTGGTTGGAATCATTCAGTTATACTGGAGGTACAAACCCGGTTTTAGCAACTCTTCCTGCTACACCAACAGCTCCATCAACTTGTTCTTCCGGTAATGGAAATAGCGTTCAAGTTACTTGGACCGTTACTGATGATTGTGGGCAACCTCAAACTTGTACAAGAACATTTACCGTTACACCTTTTACTCCTGTTAATGTGGAAGGACCTCAAAGTGTAACTGCCAGTGCTTGTGACTATGCCAATCAAGCTGCGGTAGATACTGCTTTTGCTGCTTGGGTAGCTCAGTTCCAAACTATCAACGATGGTAATGGTGCTACAGCCCAATTCAACATCAGCGAATTCCAAGCACCTAGATTGTGTGACGGTGGTAGCGTGAGCTTAACTTATAGTATCGCTGACAATTGTTCTGAGGACAGTGTAAGTGCTACATTTACTATAACTCCCGGCGAACCTGTTAATGTGGAAGGACCTCAAAGTGTAACTGCTAGTGCTTGTGACTATGCCAATCAAGCAGCTGTTGATACAGCGTTTGCTGCTTGGGTAGCGCAGTTCCAAACTATAAACTCCGGCTGTTTATCCTCTAACTCTAACGGAGGTAACCAAGGTCAATTCAACATCAGTGAGTTCCAAGCACCTAGATTGTGTGACGGTGGTAGCGTAAGCTTGACTTATAGCATCGCCGACAACTGTTCTCAGGATAGTGTAAGTGCTACATTTACTATTACTCCTTCTTCACAAATAACATTTAACTGTGGTGATAACGTATCTGTACCGGCTTGCAGCACTCAGCAAGAAGTTAACTCAGCTTGGACAAGTTTCTTGGCTTCAACTTCTGCAAGTGGTGGATGTAGCAATGGTGTATTAACAAATAATGCCCCTTCAAATCCTCCTTCAGCTTGTGGAGGCTATGTGGATGTTACTTGGACTTATAATGTTACAGATCCATGTGGACAATCTGACAACTGTGAAGGACAATTTACAACATTCACCCAAGGAGGCTATGGCACTTCTTGTAACGGAAATAATCCGGGATGCTACAGAGATTCAAACTTTACAGGAGCATTTCCAAATGGTTTAGTTATAGGATGTGGAAGTAATAAACTAACCTTTACTTCTTCTTCTGCAATTGAAAGTTATTTACCAGCAGGAGGTTCTCCGGCGGTACTTACCTCAAGTGCTGTAAATCCAACTAGTAGCAGAGGCGTTTTATCTTCTCAGTTGATTGCGCTTACATTATCTACCGGATTTGATGCCTACGACCCTAATTTCTCTCAAAGCAATACAAGTTTAGGTTCTTTAAGCATAAAATCTGGCGCATTTGCTGGAATGACCGTTTCAAATTTCTTGCAAGTAGCTAATGATGTTATAGGAGGCTGTTCAACAGCTTACTCATTGTCTCAAATTAATACAGCAGCAACTGCTATCAATGAAAACTTTGATAATGGTACTGTTGACAAACACTATTTAAATTGTCCGGGGCAAAACAGCAGCAATAATATGACTTGTACAAAACGTTTCACTGTTGAAGCTCCGGCTCCGGTGGTGTTCAACTGTGGTAACAATGTAACTGTTGCTTCTTGTAGCTCTCAAGCTGATGTAAATTCAGCTTGGAATGCGTTCTTAGCTTCAACTACT